>CAZKOK010000073.1:0-10986 GCA_964554355.1 uncultured Spirochaetia bacterium
CATCTTTACCCGGACCTGGTTAAAATTTTTACCAGGGCATGCAGGGGAAATCCTCTGCTTGATTATATTCTCGGCCACTCCGGACGCAGACCGAAAATTGAAAGGACCTATTTCAGATACATGCTTAAATCAGGCATAAAATACGGAAAGGTTTTCACCATAATCGAAAACGGCAAGCCGTATGCCTTCGGAATGATGGTATCAAATTCCAACCGGCTTTACAGCCTTCCCTACCAGATTGCAGCAGGCGCCCTCTCCCTGCTTTTCGGCTGCGGAATCCCGGTAATCCTGAGGTCACTTAAATACGAACATGCAGTTGGAAAAATCCGGCGGCAGCATATGCCGGAGAATCATCTGTATGGCTACTTTCTGGCAGTTGATCCTGAAAAACAGCGTGATGCATTCAGGTCATCGAAATTTCTTCTTGAAGGAAGCATACTCTGGGCAAAGGAAAGGGGCCTTACTTTTTATTTTGAAACAATGTCCAAACGGCATCAGATTTATTATTCCAAGCATGGCTTTGATACTACAGGCGAGTTCGATTTTCCGAAACTCGGAATTACTTTTTATTCAATGAAGGCAAAATAGACCTGAATATATAACAAAATGCTTGAATAAAACCGGTCTCCCGGTGATAATTGATGCAAAAATCCTAATTACGGAACATAAGGAATATATATGAACACAAAATCCGGTCAGCTTGCTGCCACACCTCCCATGGGATGGAACTCATGGAACAATTTCGGAGTCGATGTTTGTGAAAAAGCCATAATGAATGCCGCCGACCGGATTGTTTCTGCAGGCCTGAAGGACCTTGGATATCAGTATGTCGTAATTGATGACTGCTGGTCCAAAAAATGCGGCAGGGATTCAAACGGCGACCTTGTTCCGGACCCGGAAAAGTTTCCGAACGGAATAAAAACCCTTGCCGGCTATGTTCACGATAAGGGTCTGAAAATCGGGATTTATTCCGATGCTGCCCATCTTACCTGCGGAGGCTGGGCCGGGAGTTACAGTTTTGAAGAACAGGATGCTGCCCTGTGGGCGTCATGGGGAATAGATTTTCTTAAATACGATTACTGCAATGCTCCCGACGACCAGAAAACAGCCATTGACCGTTATACTGCGATGGGCAGTGCACTGAAAAAAACCGGGCGTGAGTTCCTTTTTTCACTCTGTGAATGGGGCGGGAGAAGTCCGCATCTCTGGGGGAAAAAAACCGGAGGACATATGTGGCGTGTTTCCCCGGATGTATTTGACAGCTGGGTCAATATATGGGTCAAAGGAGATCCCGGCTATTACGGTATAGGTATTGATACTTCATGCGACATAGCTGCAGCAGTCGGAGAATACGGAGGTCCCGGCGGATGGAATGATCTTGATATGCTTGTTGTCGGCTTAAAAGGAACCGGACAAATTCATGGTGCAGGGCTTTTAAATCTGGAATATCAGACTCACATGTCTCTCTGGAGTATCGCATGTTCGCCGCTTATGATCGGCTGTGATCTGTCCCGGATTGATAAGGATACGGCTTCTCTTCTTCTGAACAGGGAAGTAATAGCAATTAATCAGGACCCGCTGGGAATAGCGGGAAAAAGGGTTCTTAAGAAAAACGGCTGTGATATCTGGAAAAAACCGCTGAATGACGGTTCCCTGGCAGTTGCCGTTATTAACCGGAGATCCGGGGTCTGTGAAATAGAAATAAAAGCGGGCGAAATCGGTCTTCTTGATTCATCAAAACAAATCAGAGACCTCTGGGAACAGAAAGATATCTCAGATTTTAATGAAAAACTTGATCTGCGCATCGAAGCGCATGAAACAAAATTTCTGAAGATTATCAGCCGTTAGCACATTGTTGGCTGGCTGCCTTCTGCCATATTACGTCTGTGACGATTGCGTCATTTTCGATTGTTATTTTTCTCCAGGCTGTATCATAGGAGAGTGCGGAGTATTTTTCCTGATCCGGATCTATCTGCATAAATGTGGAAGGTGTTATGTACATTCTGTAATGGTCTGTCATGGTGCTGTAATTGTAATGATAATGTCCGCAGAAGAGAAAGGCATCCGGACAGCTTTCGGCTGCAGCTTTAAAAAAGGCATCTGATGTTTTTCTCTTTTTCAGGCTCCATTTCCTGTCCATAAACCTGTGCCCGGTCAGAACAGGAGGATAATGGATAAAGAACAGCCTTTTCCCTGCTTTTCCGCTGCAGATTTTTTGAAAAAAACTTATCTGGGATACAGGAATATATTCTTTTGATGTATCCAGAAAAAGGAGTTGTTTATCGCTGAAACAGAGCGCATAGGCAAATGCGGCATTTTTCCGATATTCATGAATAATGCATCCTTCTTCTCCCCTTTCCGAAAGTAATGCATTCAGTTTGTCCGCATTCTGTTTCAGATTAAAATATTCATTCAGTCTGACAGGATCATCATGATTCCCGGGAACTGCAAAAAGAACCATATTCTCCTTTTCAAACTGACCGGCAAGCCATTCCATACTCTCCGCATCAAATTCCCTGAAAAGAAAATCGCCTGTGTGTACGCAGAAGTCAGGCCGCCAGTCGATTAATTCGGCAAACATCCTTAAAAAGGTTTTTCTTGTATCCACACCATAGGCAAGTTCCCCGGCCTTTGTAATATGCGTATCCGTTATATGGGCAATTTTCATCACCAGGTAAGCCCGTAGCCGAACGGAAAAAGCGTATTTGAGTCTTCTCTTTCTGTAAAAAAAGACTCGTCTTTGGGCCAGCTATATGACAGCTTTCCTGCCGGGCCGTAATCACCGAATATGACATCTGCTATTCCCTGCGCTTCGGTACCCGGAAGCCAGGCTGCGATTACGGCATCAGCCTTTTCAATCTGTTCAGTCATTAATACCGGCCGTCCGCTTAATACAATCACAATTACGGGAACATCATATTTATACAGAGATTCCAGCATTTCTGCTTCCTTTTCAGAAATCCCCGGATTTTTGCTGTCGCCTTTCCCCTCGGCATACGGATTTTCTCCGACGACAGCCACTATGACATCGGCTTTCCCCGTCAGTTTTCCGTCTTCGGAAAAAATCAGTCTGTCATCAGATTTTATTCTCTGCCTGAAAGCATCAAATATTGAAGTCCCTCCTTTGATATCGCCTGATTTCCCCTGCCAGATCAGTGTCCATCCGCCGCACTGAACCCCCGTATTGTCGGCTTTCGGCCCGGCCAGCGCTATGACAGAATCCCCATTATCCAGAGGAAGAACTCCAGCAAAGTTTTTAAGCACAACCAGGGATTCCCGGACTGCCCTCCTGGCGGCTTCCCTGTGTTCGTCTGATCCGATTACTGACAGCATTTCAGGATCGGCAAACGGATTTTCAAACAGACCAAGTTCAAATTTCAGTTTAAGTATGCGGGAAACAGCCTCATTTATTCTTGATTCCTCAATCCTGCCTTCCTGTACCAGATCAAGTATCGTTGATAAATAATATGAAGGCATACTGGGCAGCATCAGAAGATCGATGCCTGCATTAATGGATTTCCCGAGCTGATCGTCCAGATCCCCGGGAAGCTGTCTGACGGCCCCCCAGTCGGAAACAAGCAGTCCTTCAAAACCCAGCTCATTCCTGAGTACTTCTTTCAGCAGGTATTCCGAGCCGTGGAGTTTTTGCCCATTCCAGCTGGAATAGCTTGCCATAATTGTAGCCACTCCCTGTTCAATTGCGGCCTTATATGGATAAAGATGAATATCTCTCAGTTCCTGCTCATTCATTACAGAATTGCCCTGGTCTGTCCCGCCTTCTGTTCCTCCGTCGGCGGCATAATGTTTGGCGCAGGCTGCAATGGATGAAAAATCGGACAAGCCGTTCATCTGCATCCCCCGGATCATTGCCTGCCCGAGTCTTGATACTGTTTCGGGATCCTCACTGAAACCTTCATAGGTTCTTCCCCATCTTATGTCCTGTGGTACGGCAATACAGGGAGCAAATGTCCAGTGCACACCTGTTGCCCTGGTTTCGACTGCCGTTATTCTTCCGGCAAGTTCAGCCAGTTCTTCGCTGCCTGCGGCTCCCAGCCCGATATTATGCGGGAAAACAACAGCCCCCGGCGTACGTCCGTTGCCATGCACTGCATCGATGCCGTAAAGCACGGGTATTGCCAGCCTTGTTTTCATGGCTTCTTCCTGCACTTCATTGTACATTTTAAGCCAGCCCTGGGGTGTATTCGGAACAGGATTTGAATTGCCCCCGTTCAGAACCGAACCGACAAGATTCTCTGATATTTCCCCGATATAGGAAATCTGGAACCGGTCCACCTGAAGCATCTGGCCGACTTTTTCCTCAAGGGTCATTAATGAAAGAAGACTTTCAACTCTTTCACTGACCGGAAGTGAAGAATCCATATACAGCCCGGGGACATTCTCTTTATCAATTTCCGGGCTGCTTCCGCTGCAGCCGGATATCAATAGAATAACAGTAAAAATCAAAACGGATAGAATTACAGAATTTATACTTTTAATGTTCATTTTCATTCCTGACCTCTGAAAAAATATTATCTTTCAGACAGTTTACACAGTAATGGAAAATATAGGAACCTGTTTATTTTAATCCAGGCATATTCCCCGGTTCAACAATCCTACAGATCATCATTAATTATTTTTCCTTCCATTACTCCTACAACCAGAGAAGAAAACTCTTTCACTTTCCAGATCCCTCTGTTGTTTTTCAGAAGGGTCACAGGACGGGGAGTGCTTGCTCCCGATGAGTATATGAACACCTTTATTATGTCCGACTTAATTTCAGAATATTCATTTCTATTGAATTTAAAGGCATACGGCAGAGCCTTTAACTGATACATACTGGCCGGAGAAGTACCGAATACATAACTGTTCGTTATCCACGGCTTATCATTAAGCCGTTCAATCAGATACATGCTTGATAAATCGGGAGAGTAACCTTTATAACCATCCGGATCTTTCCTGAGAATGGTTTCGTCATTGGCAAAGATCACTGTAAAGCAGTCAAGTCCTAAGCCCCTGTCCTGATTGTAGATAAGCATCGCAACCACGAACATTGCAGCCCCTCCTTCCGGCGTAACGGCAATTTCATCCCGCAATGCGGTAAATTCATCAATATCAGCCGGTATTGATTCAATTGTTACCGTCTCGAGCTGTGCATGAGCCAAAACAGCTGTTAATATAAAAATAATCAGGACTGGATATTTTTTCATTTCCTGCTCCGAAAAAAGAATTTAATTAATTATAGTAAAAAAAAACCATAAATGCATCTTTTGCATGGAAAAACCTGACATACAGCTGTCAACAGCACTTTATATAATTTCAGATAAAGGAGGATTTTATGCCTGCAAAGAATATAGCCGCATGCGGAATCTGCTGCAGCGCCTGTCCCGCATATCTGGCCACAATTGCTGATTCGGATAAACAGCGGAAAAAAACAGCCGAAGAGTGGACAATTATGTTTAAAACAGAAATGAAGGCTGAATCAATCAACTGTATGGGATGCCGGTCTGACGGACCTTTGTTCAGCCATTGCCATGAATGCGGTATCAGAAAATGCGCGGAAGAAAAAGACATCCCGAACTGTGCACACTGTGGGGAATTCGCCTGCAGCAGACTTGACAATATTCTGGCAGCCGTGCCTGCTGCAAAAGACACACTTGACGCAATACGTCAGGCATTTTTAAGCCGATAACATTTTATTGCCGTCTGTGATTCCGGCAGACGGCTGATTTTTATATATATACCCGGCGAAATATCCGCCGGCATATCAACATAGACATTTACTATGCTAAAAGGATATAATCGGAAATGCTATATAATCAACCGGCAGGAGAATTTTTCTGATTATTATTATAATTCCTTTATGCCTGGCAGCTGCATTTATAATTGCCGCATATTTAATCCGCAACTGGTCAAAAACACCGTATGGGACTCTTCATCCTTTTTTAGCTGTTTTTCTCAAACTTAAGCCCAATACAAGAATGTATTCGGGGCCGACCCTTGAACTTACAAGAAAAAGCCTTATAAACCTGATCGGACTGATCAACGGAAAAAAGGACAAGGTTTTTTCGGTTGAAGATAAAGTGATAAATACAGATGATCATCAGACCGAAGTCAGGGTTTATAAACCTTCGGACCGGAAAAATCTGCCCCTTCTTGTGTATTTCCACGGCGGCGGGTTTGTCCTTGGTGACATCAAAACAGTGGATAATATCTGCAGGACCCTTTGCCTGAATCTCAATTGTCTCGTTGTCTCCGGAAATTACAGACTTTCACCCGAATATAAATTCCCGTCTGCTTTGAATGATGCGCAGGAAATACTGAAATGGTCTGTCAGATTCCACAGGGACTGCGGGCATATAAATGACCGGCTTATTGTGGCAGGAGAAAGCGCGGGCGGAAACCTGGCTTCGGTGCTGGCTCTTAAATCAGCTTCGCTGGGTCTGAAAATAACTCATCAGCTCCTGCTTTATCCCTGGGTGGATCTTTCCGACACAAATTCCAAAAGCTTTCAGATGTTCAGAAGCGGATATATCCTGACAAAAGATGATGTTTTGTGGTTCAGGGACTGCTATCTTAACAGACTGAATGAATCTTTTTTTGAAGAAATCTCGCCTGCCCTGTCGCCGAATATCGCAAAAATGCCGCCCGCCGTAATCTGTACTTCTGAATTTGACGTTTTGAGGAACCAGGGCGAAGCTTTTTACGAAAGGCTTAAATCTGCAGGTATTTCCTGCGTTCACATCCGTTTTGACGGCCAGATACACGGCTGCCTGTCAATGACAAGGTGGTTCAGAAAAAAAATCAGTCTTTTCATGGAACAGATAAAAACCGCTGTTACAGAACTGTAAAAAACATTATAATTATATTGTATGGAGACAAATATGAATAATAACGAGATCGCTGCAATCTGGGACATTGAAAATGTTACCCCGTCATTTCAGACGCTTTTTGTGGACGGTCTTCTTGATTACATAGACAAACTCGGGCACCTGTCACTCGGCATGGCGATGGCAGACTGGAGGGCGAATATAAGCAACAAACTGGCGCTGAATCTTTCCGAAAGCGGTTTTGAACTGATTCATATCCCGCAGCCTGATAAAAAAATCAGAAGAAAAAAGAATTCATCCGATCTGGCGATAATAAGCAAAGCCACTGAAATGATTTTTCAGTACCCGCATATAAATATCTTTATTCTGATAACCGGCGATATTGATTTCAGACCGCTTCTTCAGACCCTGAAAAGATACGGGAAAAGAACCATTATTATCTGCGATTCAAATACGGCTTCTGAAAGTCTTCTGGAATTTGCAGATGAATATATGGATTACAGAAATCTTCTTCCTGACGATGATGAAGAAACCCAGCCGGGAGAACCGGTACCTGAAGATTTTACAGTAAAAAATGCATACAAACTCCTGGGAGAAGCTATCACCTTCATGATTGAAAATGAAAAAAAACCTGTTCCAGGTTCGGTAAAAATAAGGATGAAACTTCTGAATGAAACATTCTCGGGAAAAGTGAAAGGATTCCGACAGTGGAGTGATTTTATCCGGAAAGCTGCAAATGATAAAATCATTATAATAGAAGAGACCGAAAAAGGCATTGAGCTTTCATTACCTGAGACATCAAAAAGCTCAGGAAAGGGTTCTCATGGAATATTCAGGATACTGCTGACTGTACTGGAAGAAAAAAACCCGAAAAACAACTGGATTGATTTCTCCCAGGTAAGCAAGTTTCTTTTGGAAAAAAATATTTCACTAAAGGACTATAACTACAGTAAATTGAAAAAACTGATCCTAGATGCTGAAAAAAGAGGCCTGGTAGAGGCAAAAAACGTCGCTTTTCGATGGACTGTAAGAAAAAGAATCAAAAAGTAACCATTTTTTATTAAAAACACTTAATAATATTATTCTCATTTGCCTTTACTTTCCTCATAAAGAGGTATATCATTAATAATATCTAAAAATGTATGAATAAAAACAGTCGAATTACAGAAAGAATATTGGATAAATTTCCCATAAAGACAAAAGTTTGTCTTGCATTATTTAGCAGAATTTTAGTAGTGTGTTTTTGTGAGGAGATGTGTAAATATGGAGAATGCAACAGTATTGGTAGTTGAGGACGAAGGTATTGTCGGACTCGAACTGCAGGAAATTCTTGAAAGCCTCGGATATAACGTGCCCGATGTAGTAACAAGCGGGGACGCAGTACTGGAAAATGTAATCAAATATAAACCAAGTCTCATTATCATGGACATTCACCTTAAAAGCTTCATTGACGGGATTGATGCAGTTAAAAGGGTGAAAATGATTCAAGATACTCCAATAATTTATCTTACAGCGTATCCCAACAAGGAAATAAAACAGAGGGCAATGACAACAAACCCTGCTGCCTATCTGCTTAAGCCTTTTAAGGAAAAACAGCTGAAAGAAGAAATACAGAAAGCGCTGAGTGCCTGAAAAACCGCTGTATTTCAAATTCTCCTCTAAATTCAAATTTACATTGTTATTTATAAAAAATGTATTACAATCTTACTAAACGTTAATTTATTCAAGTTAAGGAACTGAAATGCCCGGGACCATCCAGAAAACAATATACCTGTTTAAAAGTGCATTCGCTAAACTGAAAATCAAGGTTCCGCCGGATGTGCAGGAAAAACTCGCCATTATGGTCAATCAGGCAATGACATCACAGGCAAGGAATTTCCATACCCCGGAACACATTTTTGACCTGGCGGATCCGGATAAACCGATTATTACCCTGGCTGCGCTTTTTCATGATATTGTTTATTACCATATAGATCATGGCTTTACTCCCGCAATTCTCAGGCATTTAAAGAAATTCATCCATATCAAGGACAGTTCTCTGGCAATTTCGGGAACCAGGCCTTCGGACAACCAGCTTTATATAATGACAACCCAGATTTTCGGATACAAAAAACGCGAAAAACTCTCTCCGACAAACGGAATGAATGAGTTTTTAAGCGCTCTGGTTATGAATTCGTCTCTTCAGAGTTATGTGAGTTTTTTCGATCTGCTTAAGGCGACAGCCTGTATCGAAGCTACAATCCCTTTCAGAGGAAAATCCCCGGATGGGAAAACGCCTTCCGAAAAGCTTGCGCAGCGGATCCGGAATATGAATTTAAAATACAAGTTAGGATTGTCGCTGAAAGAAATCGAAAAAATTGTTCAGGGAGCTGTTACCTTTGCAAACCGTGACGTACTTAATTTCGCAGAAAAAGACGCTTCCAAATTTCTGGACAATACATGGAAACTGCTTCCGGAAACAAATCCGGCCCTCAGGACTTCCGGGATATTTACGATAAGGGAGTACCTTACAGCCTTAAAAAAAATGGAGCAGTTTATGCTGTTTCTCAAGCCTGAAAATATCTTCGGAAATTACAAAGGCGTCCCGGGAGATAAAAAACTAAAGGAACTTATTTCACGTGCTTTGGAAAATATTAAGGAGGGACGCGATTACCTGGGCATAAAACTTCTTGCATCCGCAGTTCTCGATGCAACTGCAGCCCTCTCTGGCGGTGACGCCCCGATATCGCTTTTTATGGGAGATGTATCAAGCTCTGATGATGACATCCGCTTCGAGGACCTTCTGCCCGAGGCCAGACAGGTTGAAAATCTTACTACCACAATTCATAATCTTCTGGCAGTAGGCAGGGCCAGCGAAACCAGTTTTGATCTTAAAAATGCACCGCTTGCCAATTATCTTTATTCTTCACTTGGTCATATCACATGTAAAAAAAGGCTTGAAGATGCAAGAAAAATGTTTGAAGCAAAAATGCCGGCAAGCGAATTCCTTGACAAATTTCCGGAGAAAGTCATCTCTCCGCTTTTATCAGCTTTTTCGGAAATGGCCTTTACCAGAAAAGACAAGATAAACAAATATCTCAGGTCAAGAAAGAAAACGAAAACCCGGGGGAAATAATCTACGGCTTAATAAAGGCCTCTCTGCCCGGAAAATGCAGTTTTTTTCTGGCAAGCTCTGCAGGAAAAAGCGTATATTCAATTTTTGAAATTGAACAGATTTTTCCATCCCCGTCCGAAATGGTTACCATGGTGTCCGCTTTTCGTCCGGAAAATCCCGAAACTGATGCACACACTGTAATTTTTCTGTCAGTAACATAAACAGGATGCAGAAATTTTACTGAAAGGCTGCTTGTCATTCCTGCAGTATCCAGTTCCACCATAATCAGCCAGGCAGCCGTTTCATCAGCAAGGGCGGCATGTATTCCGCCGTGCAGAACATTTTCATAGCCTGCAAAATAATGTTCCGGTTTCCACTCGGCTATGACAGATGAATTTCTGTATTCAAAATCAAGTTTCAATCCATGGCTGTTTTCCGGGGAACAGCCGAAACAGTTATAACCGGGCTTTCCGATGTAGGGGTTAATCAGTTTTTCCATTTATTTCTCTCCATAATATGAATACAGAAAAAGCCTTGCGGCCTGGGCGTGAGGAAACAGCATCCTTACCGTATCAGGAACCATATAATCCGGACCTTTGTTCAGGGCAAGCGCCATAGTCTGATAATCCAGCGGTTCTTCAAGAGAATAATAATTTCTGCCTGATCTTCGTTTATTCCTGATTCTTCTGGCCAGAATAAATCCCATTTTTTTCCATTCCCTGTGGCTGGAAATCCTCCTGAAAGCCCATTTTACTTCTTCGGCAAGTTCTGCTGCCGTATATTCCCTGGCCTGTTCAATATTAAGGCTTTTGGCAGCGCATTCAAGAAAGCCTATCCCCGGATAACGGGACAGCTGCATATCAGGGGGAAGGAAACGTCTGAGACTGCTTTTTTCCGCTTTCCCTGCAGTAGTATCACTGCCGCAATGACCGGCCAGTTTGTATCTCTTCATAAAGGCAATCAGCTTATCGCATATCTGTTTATTAAAATGTTCTGCCTGTTTTAAAAAATAAAATGTGCCGTTAAAGTGTGAAAAGACCTTTCTTGTATCCAGATACCCGATAT
>CAZKOK010000074.1:0-10985 GCA_964554355.1 uncultured Spirochaetia bacterium
AAAACCCGAAGCGCCTAGTCCGAAAAACTATTATATTTTGCAACCAGCTCAATTCTTGAGTGGATTCCGATTTTCTGGAAAAGATTGTAAATATGGTTTTTGGCAGTGCCGAATGAAATGTTCAGTTCGTAAGCGATTTCCTTGGTTGATTTGCCTTCCATTACATAGTGCATAATCTCTTCTTCGCGTTTTGTAAGATTATGGTACCGGGCAAAATCTTCAACCATCAGCGGACTTTTGGATGTCTGGGTCTGATTATGCGATGTGTCGTTGCTGTTTTCGCTGGAATCTTCCCTATAGATGAGTTTGAATTCAAATTCTCCAAACTGAAAACAGTCTCCCGGGTCCACGAAGGTCCTCTTTTTAATTCGCTGTCTGTTCAGATATGATCCGTTTGTGCTGTCAAGATCGTTGATATAAACCATATTATCTTCGGTATGCGTAATGATTTCTGCATGCCTCCGTGAAACTATTTTTGAAGATAATACAAGATCGGAACTCCCGCTTCTGCCGATTACAAACGGCGATTTATCCACTGGAATAATCCATCTGGTATCATTTTTTGATTTTCCTTCCAAAAACCATTTTCGGGGTTTTCTGGCAGTACTCAACATAACATCTTTCTCCTGATCCTTAATTAGAAAGTATACGAGTTCTATCAGAATTTCAAAGTTTTTTTGGAAAAATAGGACGAATTTCCTATATTCCGGGGGCAAAAGGCACATTTTCTTTAAAAAAGTCACGGTTTACATTTAAAGCATAATCTTTGAGAGAGGGTGTTATGAATATAGGATTTATCGGCTACAGAAATTCAGGAAAATCTACTATAGCACGCAAAGTCCAGAAATCAACAGGAAGAAAAGTAATCAATTCGGACAAAATGATTAAGGATTTCTTCAGTCTGGACATTCCGGAAATAATCGAAAAATACGGATGGAACATGTTCCGCTTCGTGGAAGGCCTTGTCCTTGATGACTGTACGAATATGGACAACGTTATTTTCGATCTGGGAGGCGGAACTATCCTGAATGAACAGGCGATTGAGGGAATAAGGGAGAATACATGCATGATTTATCTTGAATGCTCGCCGGAAACCCTTATCTGCCGGGCCAGAGAGAATTATTACCGGCCGGCGCTGACAGGACTGAGTCTGGAAGAAGAAATAAGGCATGTCCTGAATAAAAGAAAGCAGGCTTATGAAAAATTTGCAGACATTGTAATTAATACTGATGAGCTGAGTGCAAAAGAATGCGCCGGTAAAATAACAGGCATTATGCAGAACAGTGATCTGCTGCTTAATAAAAAAGAAAAAATATTTTCCGGGGAGGGAATATTATGCGCAAGTATTATTTAGTTTCAATGTTTTTACTGGTATCGCTGGCCGGAATTTACGGTCAGTCAAATCTTTATCTGGAAGTTTTCGGCGGATATGCCATTCCGCTTAATGAAAGCTATGTGGATACCCATGAAAACAAGGACATTTTCTGGAACCCGAATTCAGGGCTTAATGCTGAAGGCAGGCTGAATTTTAAAATTAATGACGTTCTGATACTGGCTGTTCCATTGAATGTAAATGTCGGGTTTTACGCATACCATACCGATGACGGCGGCAAAGTCGGAACCGAAGCCGGCACCAACCCTGATACTCTTAATACCGAATGGTCAGTCGTACCTGATCTTGGGCTAATGCTGTTTACAAATGCCGGCAAAAAGTCCACAGCACCCTATATTGGTATCGGTGCGGCAGTAGGCTATATGCACAGCTGGGAAACATGGGACTTCGTAAATCAGGACGGCAACGATGTGCTTCTGGTTATTTCCAAATTCTATGATCTGGCACCGGTATTTAAGGGTGAAATCGGCTGGAGATTTAAATCCGGCAAAAAGGATTTCAAGATTGCAGCAACATTCAATCTGGCAAATTATGTAATGAAAAAAGTGGTGTTGACCAATTATTACATCGCCGGTGAAGATACGATCGGAAACTGGGACACAAGAAGTACAGTTTACAGCTACGCGTATGACGTACCGGATGAAAACAAGGGAGGAGACTGTCTGCTTGGAGGATTTGCCTATAACAATTATCCCCAGGAGAAAATTTCAACAAACCTGGCGATAAAGATAGGATTTCAGTTCTAGATCAGACGTTTGTGTATCTGTTTTCAAGGGATAAGGGATTAGGCTATGAATACAATAGGAAGTCTTTTCAGGGTAACAACATGGGGAGAGTCCCACGGCAAGGCGATGGGGGCTGTCATTGACGGCTGCCCTGCCGGTATTGACCTGAATGAAAATGAACTGACAGATTATTTAAAAAGAAACGACAGACCGGTAGAGGAACTGGCAACAGCCCGTACGGAACCGAACGAGGTCCGGATTCTTTCAGGAACCGAAGATGATTTTACCATCGGTACGCCTGTTTCAATCGTGATAAAAAATGAAGATTTCAGGAAAAAGGATTATAAGGACCTGAAGACAAATTTCAGGCCCGGCCACGGCGATTATACATGGTATTTAAAGCATAATGTCATGCCCTTAAGCGGCGGCGGCAGGGCAAGCGGCCGTGAATGCATAAGCCGTCTGGCTGCCGGATATATCGCGGAAAAGATAATAAAGAAAAACTTTCCGGAATATAAAATTGCTTCCCGCCTTGAATCGCTTGCTGGGCAGAAGATATATGATGACAAATCGTATTCCCTGGCGTTGGAAAAAGCAGTACAGCTTTCGTCTGACAATGATTCCAGCGGGGGTGAAATCGACGTAACCGTTTCGGGTGTGCCTGGAGGAATCGGTGCGCCTGTTTTCCGCAGTCTGGATACCGACCTGGCCGGAGCATTAATGAGTATCGGCGGTGTAAAAGCCGTGGAAATCGGACTGGGCAGGGAAATGGCATTAATGTCCGGCAGCGAAAGCAATGACAACTTTACCGTAAAAGACGGGAGGATAAGCTTTGAAACAAATAATGCCGGCGGTATACTGTCCGGTATAACAAACGGCGAAGAAATTATTATCAGGTTATCCGTAAAACCCACGCCTTCTATTGCAAAAGAGCAGACGGGAATAGATGCGCGGAACGGACTCAGGAAAATTTCCGTAAATGGAAGACACGACCTGAATTTTACACCCAGAGCAGCCAAAATAGCCGAAGCCATGGTAAACCTTGTGCTTCTGGATCATCTGATGCTTTCCGGAAAAATAAACAGGGACAGAGTCGGATGAGTAAATCAAAACTGCCCCTGACAGCTGAAAAGATTTTCCGTCTGCGTGTAATATTTATTTCAGTCGGGCTGGTTTTAATGCTTTATGCATTATTTTTCCAGGTTAATTTTATGCCCGGCCGCTGGATGACTTACAGAAATTTTGATTATGAAGGTGAAAAAAACTTTATCAATTATATGTCGCCCGGGATAAATGACCTGTCAACGGGGACAGAGTATGAGTTTGGTCATCCGCACCTGGTTATGCTGATAATAATATTGTTCGGGTTTTTTCCGCTTATGTTTTTTCTGCGGGTAGTCCATGATCTTGATTATAAACTTAAAGTCCGCAGGTTCTGGACTCAATGGATCGGATTTGTCGTGGCCAGGATCGGGATATTCAGGGTTACCGGGGTCTGTCCTGTAAAAAGGTCCAGCCTTGGAGTTTTCCCGTTTATGAACTGTCAGTCCTGCGAGCTTGCGACAGGAGCATGCCCGCTTGGAACATTCCAGATGGCGCTTTTAAACAAACAGATACCATTTCTTGTAATAGGTCAGATAATACTTGTGGGCGTGCTGACAGGCAGAACTGTCTGCGGATGGGTATGCCCGTACGGGTTTTTATCGGATATTTTTAACAAGCTGCCGGGGAAACGGGTAAGGGTTAAGAAGGTCTTCAATAATATAAAATATATTTACCTTGCAGTTTTTCTGGTTTCCGCTATTGCTTACTTTTTCAGGGACAAAAGCACAACGCTGTTTTATTGTTCATTCTTATGTCCCGTGGGTTTTTACTATGGGATTCTTGAATACGGACTTACAACCGGACTGCCTGATGTAATAAGTCAATTCCCGTTTATTCATATTCTGCTTGCATATCACCTTGGATTTGCCCTGACGATAATAATAGGGTCAATAAAACTGGGAGGCCGGTTTTTCTGCAAATATGCCTGTCCGCTCGGAACACTTTACGGACTGTTTTCCAAAATATCGCTTCTGCAGGTCAGGCTTAATAATAACCGGTGCACCAACTGCATGGCCTGTATTCAGGTCTGTCCGATGAAAATTGATGTACGCGACCAGCGTTTCAAGAATAAGTCCGACTGCATTAATTGCGGACGCTGCGTAAAAGTCTGCCCGACAAAGAAAGTGGAATTTTCCATTTCCCTGTTCGGGTCCAAAAAGAATATTACAGGAGGAACAAATGAAATTGAGAAAAAAAGAATCGCTGTCAAGGGCAGACGTTAACACGGTCCCCAAAAAGACGGCAAAGAGAAAGTTTTTTATAAATCTTGCTTTAAAAATGTGTCTGAGCAGGGAAAAAATGGCAAGATATGCATTAAAGAATACTGAATTTTACAGACGGCTGTATAAAAACCGGGACCTTTCGGGAGATTTCAATTTTGACAGTCTTCCGCTTGTTCTGAAGGCCGAAATCAACAAATCTTCACCCTTTGATCTGCTTTCTGATGAGTTAAAAAATGATGTATTCAAATATGGTGAAACAACAGGCTCAACAGGCAGCCCGACACCGTCGTTTTTTACACGAAAGGAATTTAAGGGATCAGTGCTTCTTACAAAGCTGACGCCGTTCAGTGCCCTGATTAATGAACTGAAAAATGAAAACAGACGTGCAGTATGCGGCCTGGCCTGCGGATTTACAATTGCCGGACCGAGTTTTCAGCAGATTCTTGATCATTACGGTTTTCTTACCGTGAATGTCGATGCAAGGACGACAATTGCTCCGCCTGAAAGGGTTGCCAGGCTACTTGTCAGATTCAGGCCTTCTGTTATTGCAGCAGCCGAAACTGATTTTCTGGCATGGATGAAAGTTGTTCAGGAAAAATATCCCGAACATTATTCCGAGGTTGTATCCAGTTTAAAGGCACTGCTTTCAACAGCAGAATTATGTTCTGAATCAAGGTCAAAACAGATCAGTGATTATTTCGATATTATCCATATCGATAATTACGCATGCGTGGAAGGGTATTTTTCAGTCCCCTGTATCTGCGGTGAAAAGCATGTCCTGCCGGTATATCATACCGAAGTGTTAAGCGAGGACTTAAGCAGTACGGGGGAATACGGCAGCGGACGTTTTGCCTTTACAAATCTCTTAAGAAGATCGACTCCGTTTGTTCGCTACATGCTTGATGATTTTGTAACGATAAGCAAAGCTTCATGTCCTTACGGATTTACAAAATCGATCCAGCCGCACGGCAGATATGAGCTGACAGTTGTAATAAACAGCAAAAGATACGGAATCAGGCATTTCGAGGACATACTTTTTAAAAATCACCTGTTCGGTGAATATACAATCCAGATCCTTGAAAAACAGATTGTTGTAACTGCTGAAAATTATTCAACAAACACCTGGGTTGATGCCGATCAGATTACAGCTGATTTTCAGAATGAATTTGCCATGCCTGTCGAGATGGAAGTTCTGCCTTATGGGCATCTTCGCGATTATCACCAGATAAGAAAAAGCAAACCGCTTTTACGATTAATAGATGAAAGGGCGGTATCCATGCAGAAAATTCCGGAATATGTGTAAAATACCTCAAACAGGACCCTAATCCCAGGCCCCCTGGCGTAATTTATTATGTCAGGGGGCCTTTTTTTGAACCACAGAGGGCACAGAGAGACTTGGGTGATTCAGATTTGTTCGACTTCCGTTAAATATGGTCTTTGTATATGTTCATATTTTTTGGTTTTTCCCAACCCTAAATTATATTTGAATAAATTTACGATATCACGGATGCCGATAAAGCTTTCAATAAAAACTCTGTGTTCTCTGTGCCCTCTGTGGTTCAAAACTCTGACAGGTTTATTTAAAAAACACACCTGCATAGCAGGCCTGGATATTCAGGGTAAATACCGAGGACAGCGTATCTCCCGTAACGGAATGGAAGGGATCGCTGTTGAACGGTTTTATTTCAAGTATTATCTTCAGCATCTGCTTTTCAATAATCTCCAGTTCGAAACCCGCCCTCAGAAAGAATCCGCCTGTCAGGTACAGCATAAAAAGATTTTGGGTGTAATTGTATCTTACGCCGCCTGTGAACCTGACTTTTGGTGAAGGAAAGGGGATAGCTATATCAAGAAGCGCATAAATATTGCATGAATCGCCGCTGCGGTAATAAAGATTTCCTGCCGCAAGATCGGAATGGATGGATTCCAGGTCTTTTTCAAGCAGGAAATAGCTGATTACGCCCGCTCTTGCTTCCATGAAATAAGACCCGGCAATACCAAGACGAAAATTAAGCCCGGCATCCACTGTAAGATTGGTCAGTTGAAAAGCACCATCGGATAATCCGGAATATTCGGCGATCTGCCAGCTGAAGCCGGGAATTATGTGAAATCCCAGATTGACCTCAAGTGCGGACATACTGGATATGACTGACAATGTAAGAATTATGCATATAACTGCTTTTTTCATAACAATTTCAGGAAAATCTCCGGTTTCTTTCAAGACATTATCATATATTTCGGCAGTTTATTACCGCGGTTTTACCGGGATGATGTGTTTTTTTACTGTTCTTTTTTTGCCGAAGACATGATTATGCATTGACTTCCTGACGGACTGTTATAGGATAAACAGTAGACCGCTTCCGGGAGCATATATGGAAAAAGATTTCAGTCTTCTCTGCCCGGGAAAATACCGGGACAGTGACAATTCATTCCTGTATAACAGACAGATATCGGACGACCTCGAACTTGATAAAATATTCTCTGTTTTTTTTTACCGGAGCAGGGAATATTATAAAATGGAACAGATTTTCTCAAGAATAAGCACCGTACCTGAAGTAATCAATTTCCGTCTTGACGTTTTTGAAGATTTTTACAATAACCCCGGACTGGTCAGGATTTTCACTGATATAATAAATAATATAAAAGTTGTTTCTGCAAGGAAAAGTCAGGCTGTCGGCAAGGATGACATAGTATATATAGTTATTTCCAGATTAGGCGAACTGGAGATTTATTTAAAATGCATAGAAAATCTGGCAGAAGTTTTCGGAGACAGCAGCATAAATATCAGGTCCGCAGGACTTAAGGAACTCCGTAAAAAAACAGAAGAAATAAGATCGGAAGAGATTTATTCGATACTGAAGGAAACCCTGCCGGACCTTCAGGCCAGATTTAAAGGTATCAAAAGTATTTCTGTCGGAATTAATCTCGATTTCAACAGGTTGCCGTATCAGGCAACGCTGCTTTCTGTAAATACCGAAAAGTACACTGAAAAAACACAGGGAGTCCTTAAGAAGCTACTGAAGGAAAAAGTCGGTGAATTTGAAGGACTCGGCAGATTATATGAAGCCCCGTCCAGACTGGACAACCTGTTTGAAAATGGACCTGTAAGCCCTACGCTTGTGCCTCTTTTCAGGGAGCTGAATGAAATCCTAAAAAAGACGGTAAACCCTGTGTACAAGGCGTTACAGCAGTATTCTTCTATTAATATATTTTTTTTAATCAGACTGGAATCGGATATTTCATTTTATCTGAAAGGTATTGAAATAATAAAAAAACTTCAGAACACAGGGCTTCCGGTATGCAGACCATCAATACTTCCGCAGGGGAAAAGAACATTTATCTGCAGGGACAGCTATAATCTGAATCTTGTCTTACTCAAAGGCGCAGAAAACCGCAAGGAACGAAACAGCAGAATCGTAATGAATGACATAAGCATGGATGATAATGGCAGGGTATTTATTGTTACCGGGCCTAACAGGGGAGGTAAAACCATCTTCCTGCAGTCGGTCGGCCATACAGCCATTCTGGCACAACTCGGTTTTTATGTCCCGGCGGAAAAAGCCGAACTGAGTCCGGTATCAGGGATATTCACCCATTTCCAGACCCAGGAGAATATAGAAAGGGGAACAGGAAGACTCGGAGATGAAGCCGAAAGGTTCGGCGATATCTTTTCCATGCTGGACCGGAACTGTCTGTGTCTGTTTAATGAATCATTATCAAGTACAAATGCGACCGAAGGCTATTATATCGCGAAAGACATAATAAAAGTATTAATGGAAGCTGGATGCAGGACGGTTTACACGACGCATCTCCATGAACTTGCAGGCGCGGTGGAAAACCTGAATAAAGAATGCAGCACTGGCGAAAAAGCGGTAAGCCTCGTGAGTCAGATAATCGAAAACAGTAAAGGAATCGAACGCACATTTAAGATAGTACCCGGCCCGCCCGTGGGACAGAGTTATGCAAGAGAAATCGCACAGAAATACGGAATTGACTACGATCAGCTGAAAAGCAGGCTTAACCGCGAATAATGCTGATGAAGGCCTTATGAGATGGATGCCAGGGGGACCATGAGGATTGGGGTATGGATGAGTTTCCATGATGTTGGATCGTTTTTTGAACCATAAAGGGCACAGCCTCTTTGTGCCCTCTGTGGTTTAAAAATCTTTATGCATCGCCTGCAGATTAACCTTGTAAAATGCATCATTTGCAGAGGGCGTCTTATCCAGTAATAGTAAAAAGCAGCAAAAAAATAGTAAAAATTGACTATTGTACGATTTTATATGCTACAGTAAAATATAGTAAATATCCGGTCCTCCAGCCGGCTTAGGCCGATTTGGTTATATATTCGGGATAATTATTTAAAGAGGTATTATATGAAATATTGTTTAATATTTGTATTTTTACTGGCAATTGTCTTTCCTGTTTTTTCCTACCCGTTTGAATCTGATTTTGAAAACCCGATTTGGGTGGAAATACTGTTTGATATCGATTTTTTCCCTATGAAACATAATGATTCCAAAATCGGAATAGGCATGGAAGTGAATCTGATATTTGAAGACGGTATCGGTATAGGAATAGGCGGGTTCTTTGCGGAATATATCAACTTATCAATCATGGGGCTTTATTATCCCCGGATTATTGATTCCGATCTTCTTTTGTTTCCATTCAAACTCAGGCTCGGAGGAAGCCTTCTGTATGATGAATGGATAATGAATGCAAGCATTTCAGGAGGAGTCAAGACGGTTTTTTTATTGGATGTCGACGAATTTGAGCGGCATTCATACCTTACGGCCGAAGCATTGATTACTTTTCAATTATATTTGATACGTTTCGACGGGGTTTTCCTGGATATAATACCGGAACTGAACAGCGGTATGCTTGGAGAATCTTCTGTTGATGATGAGATGTATTAATGAAAAAGGATGATAATATGAGTTTAAAAAAGAGCTGTTTTTTTATTGCGGCAGTGATTCTGCTTGCGTCCTGTTCGACTGTATCGGTGAATTACAGCACGATTACCAAAGATACTTCAGAAAAGGCGGAAGGAGCCGTTTTGGTGCTGGGATTGGAAATAAATGATCCGTTTTTTTATTTTAACAATAAAGATTACAAATACCTGCCTGTTATCGGACTTGAGAAAATTGATCGGGCTGACAGTGCTGCGCTTAACCTGAGATCACAGGCAAAAAGCGGATTCTGGACTGGTGCCTTAATTACGAACCCGTGGAAAGTCTATGATGACAAACAGACCTATAAGGAAAATTATTATCTGTTTCTTGAACCCGGTGAATATTATCTGGATGATTTGGTATTTCTGCTAAGCAGCGTAACATATTCAAGCGGCTATAATTCAACAACCACCGTAACCACAACCTACCATTTTTATCTTGATTCGGCGTTTGTTGTCGAGGAAGGCAAAATAAATAATCTGGGAACACTGACTGTAAATGTTCTTGGGTTTACCGGAGAAGGTGATGATGAAAAAATAGAAAGGGAATTGTATTTCAGCCAGAATGTCTACGGGGAAGATCCCGTTCTTGCCGAAATGGAAGTAAAATATCCTGATGTAATGGAATCCTTCAATAATGATATTTATGTCCCCCCGTTTTATGTAAAATACATAAACAGCTTTGACTCTTTTTATGACAGCGGCGACATTGGTTCGCCCTGGGGTCCTGTCGATTCCGATCAGATCAGCTGTTTTTACTGGAACGGCGAATATTATCTGAAAAAGGAACAAAATCAGGCAGGCTACACCTATATTACATTTGCACTTCCCGTTGAGACTCCTAAAAATTTCAGCCTTGAATGGACAAGCGTGTACCGTTCGGGAGAAAAAGATAATCTTTACGGACTTTTATTCGGGGCCGGCAATAATGATTATTACAGCTTCGGCACAAGCGCCGGGGGAAACGTTGTAATTAATCATTATGACAACAACAGCCTGGATTCAACGGTACTGGATGAACAAAGGGAACCTTCACAGTCATACAGCGGAATGCGGAAAGAACATCGACTGGAATTCAGGGATTTTCATGTCCGGTATTATGAGGACAATGAATTAATAGGGGACTTTGATTTTAAATATAAAATGAAATCGCCGTTTTTTGCCTTTTTTATTCAGTCAAGAGGATTAATCGGTTTTGATAATCTGATTTTCACTGAATTGCAGGAAGAATAATTTTCATCTGTTCCATGGGGATGTCTTATGGTAAATCGGATAGAGGATACGGCGTCTGCGGTCATCCCCATGAATCCCAGCTTTATCCGATCTACGGCTGCAACGACAGCTGGCAGGGGGTGAACCTGGCCGAACTCGAATTCGTGAAGTGAATAATGATAACCCTTAAAGCATTATCTGCATATAAAATAAACCGATCGGTATATATCCGGAAATACTGGCAGATTTAACTATTCCCTGCTAAGCTGGCATGTAAGGAAATTCCCCATGAATGATTACATAGTAAAAACCGACGAAGATATGAAAATCCTTCTGGATAAATTGATTTTGATAATTGGTTTGCCAGTGTTTATTTA
>CAZKOK010000075.1:0-10985 GCA_964554355.1 uncultured Spirochaetia bacterium
GGGAATTATTCCGGCAGTCTATTCCGTTCTGTTTTTTCTTGTGCCGATATTCAGGAAACTGGCATTAGGCAGGGAAAACAGAAAGAGAGCCCTTGAGAACTATCGAAAGAAACTTTACAGCTATATTCTGGCCAATCCGAGAAATGTGCAGACTGCTTATCTCCCTGCTCCGGATGACAGAAATTACCTGACAGGCTGGGAGAAATCGCGCGGTAAAATAATCGGAACACTGGGCGATGCTGCTGATATCGATATATCCGGAACGGAAGGCCTTGAGAGTTATGATTATCCGGAAATCGAAAGAAAGAAGAATGATATTGAACAGATCAGGAAGTCGATAAAGACAGAAGGTCTTGGTGATGTGATTTTTTCTTCCGAGTGACGGGGAATAAATTCATAAAAAGTTAACAATATGCAAAGCATTTGCGGTTTTTCTGTATAATCCCTAAAAATGCTTTTCTGTTAAAATTGAAAGCAGATCTGACAGTTCATTTTAACTTAACCACTGTGCAATAAACAGTTTATTCTTCCAGTTCTGCCTGCCAGAAAACATTTATTTCAATTGTGTCAGAACGGCCGGTACTGTCCAGTACTGATATTTCATATGCTCCCGGCTGAGGTGTCCAAACAAGGCTTTCATTTGGTTCTGATCTGCCTATAAATATATTATCTGCAAACCAGAAAAGTTCTTTTGCATCGGCATCTGATGCAGCCTGAAGTACTATTCTGTTTCTTTCCGGATTGGTCCGGCAGAGAAAATATTCAGTCTTTTCAAGCGGAGATATTATTTCAGGGGGGAATCCTTCATTCATATTCCTCTGGATGAATTCATCGGGAGGATATGGAGGAGGAACAATCCTCGGAAGTCCTGCCTTACTGAACAATTCAAGCAGGTCCGAAGGCCAGAATTCACGGACAGCCGCCTTTACAAAAGGTCCTGTTTTATCATCGGTGCGATACCCTGTCCTTGTATCGATATATATTTGCCGGTGTATATCACACTTTTCAATCGGAGATACACCCGGGATATACCAGCTTTCCATTGTTTCCGGACAATGATCATTCGGAAGCAAGCCTGATGTGTCGCACAGGGCAACTTTCTTTACCGTTTCAGGCGGTTCACGTCTGGAAAGGTATGTTCCCTGCTGTGACAGGATATCATCAATAAGCAGGAATAACAGCGGTACAGCCATTTCCCTGCCCAGGAATGCATTATTTCCAAGTCCGTCAAAATTTCCAATCCAGACACAGATAACATAGCGGTCAACAACTGCAATGGACCATGCGTCCTTGAATCCGATTGATGTTCCCGTCTTGTATGCCACAGAGATATCTTTACTCTCCATTGGCCGGAATTCAAAGGGCGATGGATTCTGTTCAAGCATATCCAGGACTATAAAACTGGCTGCTTCCGACAGAAACCGCCGTGACGGCTTAAAGTCTGAGTCTTCGCTTTTTGTATATTTTAAATCCTTTTTTACACCCCCGTTTGCCAGCATTGCATAAAGAGAGACCAGTTCTTCCATTGTCAGTTCAGCACTGCCGAGAACAATGGACAAACCATAATGCTCTCTCTCCTTCAGACCGCTGACACCGTAATCTGCGAGAAACTGATACAGGTCGGGACCGGATATCTCCTGCGCCAGTCTGATTGCCGGTATATTCCTTGAATCGGTAAGTGCTCTCCAGGCAGGTACGGCCCCCTTGAAATCATTTCCGTAATTATCAGGTGTATACTCACTGAAGCTGGTCGGCGCATCCTTAAGCATTGTCTGGGGGGTAATCAGGCCCTGATCGAGGGCAAGCCCGTATATAAACGGTTTCAGTGTTGATCCGGGAGAACGTTTGGCGGCAGTACCGTTTACCTGTCCTTCAATTTCCGCATCAAAATAATCAGCCGATCCCACAACTGCCAGAACTTCCATGGTGGTATAATCCAGAATCATAATACTTCCATTTCTGACACCAAAACTTTTTTTGGTATGAAGATATTTGTCGAGATGCATTTCAGCTCTTTCCTGGATATTTGAATCAATTGTGGTAATTACCGCCTCCCTTGCCGTGTCAGTCCTGCTGACAAGATATTCAGTTAAATGAGGTGAATCAAACGGATATTTGTTTATTGTGGCTACGGGCATGTTGATTTCCGTCTCAAGCCAGGCATCTTCCGGGTGATTTTCTATCCAGCTTTTAAAAAGGACTGCCCTTGAATCAAGCAGTTCCCGGGGAAGGTAGATATCTTTGGGCGACCGCGCATTCGGGTCCTGCGGTATAACAGCAAGCAGAAGCTGCTCGGAAAGCGTAAGGTCCCTGATGTCTTTGTTAAAATAAAAGAGGGCCGCGGCCGGAAAACCTTCTATATTTTTTCCGCAGGGAACCAGATTAAGGTATGCTTCAAGAATTTCCTGCTTGGTATAAAGCATCTCCAGATAGATGGCACTGAAAATCTGAACAATCTTTCCGAATATATTTTTTGTATAAAGGCCATCAAGCATTCTGGCCAGCTGCATTGTTATTGTTGATGCACCTACCCTGCGCTTTCTTTTGATATAGGTATCATATGCAGCCCTGACAAGCGATACGGGATTAAAACCGATGTGCCTGTAAAAATAGCGGTCCTCATGAATCAGAACGGCTTCTATAAATCCGGGAGGAAATTCTTCAAGGCTTCTGTACATTCGGTATTTTTCATCTTCGGTAAGGAAAATGCGAAGCGCTGTTTCCTCCCTGTCCAGAAATACAACGGAAAAACCGGTTTCATGCAGGATTCCTCCGGCAGGCCTGGCCAGATATAATACAAGAAGCAGCAGTTCAAAAACCAGGCCTGCATAGAAGAAGTTTTTTTTTACCCGTACAGGATTATTCAATAATGATCGGGTCCCGGGGTCTGATGGCATAAAAATCCTTGTTATACATCGCTTCGGCAAATACCGGCGGAACAATAAATGTTCCCCTGTTAATTGCCTTTACCTTATATGTAAATTCATTTGCTACATTTGTAACATCTCCATACAGGATAATCCGGTCTTCTCTTATATCCACATAATCCGGCCGCCATTTTCCGGAATTCTCGGTTTCCCTGACAGATGGTATGTCAATTTCAAATCCTGCCGGAAGAAGATCAACAATTGCCACCTGCCTTACCATTGTTACATCAGTAGTCCGGAAACGTATAGTGACATAGATATCCTCACCCACGGCAAAACTGCTTTTCTCGCGCCCCTTGTCATCCTTGAAAATGCGGAATACCTCCATTCCGCTTTCCTGTTCGGATTCAGGTATCTTCTCCTCAAATCCGGCCTGGATCATCTTATAAAACAGATTCAGGTGTTCCGGATTTGAGATTTCAACAGATTCGGATTCCTCTGAAAACGCTGCATTGAAAAGACGTTCGCCGGTCAGAACAAGAGGAAGACGCAGATTTCCTCCCTGAAGTTCGGCAATTGTAAAATGTCCTGCATGAGTGTCCGGTGAGGCTTGCAGATAACTCTCTATTCCCATAAGAGTATTACCGGCAGAAAAGGTTGAATAATGTCTTGATCTCAAGAGATCTGCCATGGTCTGCAGCAATCCGGATGATAATTCCCCGATTTTCCCGGGAAAATATTTGCAAACCACATGCAGATAAAATGAAGCATACGCCAGATCATCATAATAAAAATGATTTTCTCTTTTCCTGTATGCTTTTCCTATTTTTTTCATTACCGATTCAGCCTTACTGTCCTGCTGCATCATTTTATAGCTTGCTGCAAGATATAATCCGCTGAAACTCGTTTCCCAGTTGTCCTCTTTTTTAAGGACCTTAAGCAGACTTTCAATATACTGCGTTGTTATAATTTCATTCAGAGTCAGGACATAAACAGCATATGCCCGGTGATCAATGTCACTGTTTTCTGAATTGACAATATCCCGTAAATGCTCAAGACCCCTTGCCAGCATTGAAGTCGGTATAAAATAACCTTTCTGCATGGCTGTTGTAAGGAAGTGCATTGAATATATATCAATCGTATCCCATGACTTTGATTTCCAGGTCCAAAGACCGAAAGATCCATCATTTTTTTGTCTTGCCTGCAGTATGCTTATTGTCCTGCTGACACTTTCAGAAACATCATCCTGACTTAAATCGAGGTCTTTTATCAGATTCGGAAAAAGATCCGGGAAAGTCCAGCTGACAATTTGCTCTGTACATCCGTAAGGGTATTTTTCAAGATAGAATTTCAGTCCGCTGGCAAGACCGAGGGGCAGATAGGAAACAGAAACACTCCGGTCGCTTAATTCCTTAAACGTCTTAAGCGGCGTCTCAATTACCACCGAGTCTTCTGTAAGCAGACCTGATTCCATAATAATCCTGTACGGCATCGGAGGCCTGACGCTTAGATAGCTGCTGATTGAAGAAGATTCTCTTCCGGATGAAGCAGTGAAATTCAGTTCAGCCCCGCCGAGGAAGTTATTCGCTCTTACCCTCAGCGTTGCTGCAATATCTTTGCCCTCAGGTATCTTCAGAGTCTGATTATTTCCGGAAATTACTGTTAATTCCCTGCTTGATGTCACATTAAGCCTGATTTCCGCATCCGGTCCGGAGCCTTTCAGATTATTGGCAACGGTTAATGCCACTTCAAATTCATCACCCGGAGCTGCCGCCATCGGATGATTCGGTTTTATTATAAATGTGTCCCTGATTGTTGAACTGACCTGCGCGGTTCCCATTCTTTCATCAGATACAGTAATGGCCATCACCCGCAGGGAACCGTTGAAATAATCAGGAATATCAAAATAAACAGTAACTCCTGCCGGAGACGAGTCCAGGATTCCGGACCAGTATGCTACCGGTTCCTGCTGCTTCCTTTTAAACGGATTCAGATTCATATCAAGCAAATATTCAGCATCTCCACCGCCGCCCATTGCAGCAATGGACTGTGCAATTGAGAACTCAGGCAGTATCAGGTCCAGAATCTGGCTGGTTGAAACTTCCAGAGCGCGTTTTCTGATAAAATACCCCAACGGGTCCGGCAGATTGTATCTTGCTACCTGGAGGATTCCTTCATCAACAGCATAGATGAGGATTTTGCCTTTATGTTCTGTTTTGTATTTTATTGGAAACGGCTGCCCGGGCTTTGCTTCCCCGGGAACATCAAGCGTAATTATATTTGTCTGGTTTTCCTTGCTGACCGAAAACGGAATCGAACTGTATGACAGAGGACTCATGAAAATTTCCTTTGAATCCAGAGAACGTACAAGAGCAACGCTTACATATCCGTTCCCATTAAGATCGGCAGGTACAGTAATTTTCTGTTCAGTTGATCTGGAATCCATTCTAAACCATTTATATGAATAAACCTTGTCGCATTCGATTGTAATCAGTCCCGCTCCGGTATACGGGGCCCTGATAAAAAGTTCAATGGTTTCTCCATGCTGATAATCCTCTTTATTCAGCCGAACATCCAGCTGTGCAGACCGGTCCAGACTGCGTTCAATATTTTCAGAACCGATAATGGAATAATTAAATGAACTGAAAACAAGCCCTTCGCTGTTTTTCACCGTTATCTGAAACTCACCAGCCGTGTCTGTCGGCAGCATAAACTCATATCCGTCTTTCTTTATAGTCAAAGGTATTTCCGATATGGGATAGGATTTTGCAACAGACTGATATTTAAACAGTCCGTTCGGCTGCTTAACCAGCGCTGATATGTAACGGGTTTCATTAATTGAAAGCGTCAGATCCGAAACTGCTATCTGTTCCAGTTCGGAATTAATAGCGATATATTCCAGTTTACGTTCAGAACCTTTGTTAATATACTGCATCGAACCGTCAACCCTGTATCCTATAAGATATGCAAGGGGCGAAACAAAAATTGATACGTCCGAGCTTACCGACCGGCCGCTGCCCTTTTCAAATGCCTCGGCAAAAAAGTTAATGTTGTAACTCGCCTTTTCAAATTTGCCAAGGTCAATCGGAAATTCCGCAGTACCGTTCGCATCAGTTTCTGTGACTCCGAGATATTCGGTATAATTCAGGTTCTGCCTGTATGGATCGAAAAAAGTATAATCGCGGTATCCTGAAAAATACTTGTATCCCGGATTAAGGATTATCTGGGCAGTCACTTCATTATTTTCAGCCGGCTTTCCGAAAAGATTTCTGACAGTTACAATGCCCTTAAGGTCCTCAGGATTGATCCATCCTTTGCCCGGAAGTTCGGAAAATGCCGTTGTAATATTCAGATTATCCGGCAGGAATTCCTCAACTTTTACGGTAGTTGAGCCCAGGAAGACTTTCTGTTCCTTTTTATTAACAGTTTTTATCAGATACATCGATATGGAATATTCACCTGTAGGAGAATATTCCATGGTCCTGTATTTTGCCTCTTCAAAGCCTGATGAGGAAAGGTTCAGCCTCCGGGTATGAATTTCATTTCCTTTGGAATCAACAATATTGTATTCCAGAGGTGTGTTCTCAAGATCAACAGACCAGTCACCCGCTTTGACTATCATTGCGATTCTGATTTCATCTCCAGGACGGTAAATCCCCCTGTCCGAAAAAAGATATGCGTTGATTTTATTCGCATCCAGTGCGTCCCTTGCTCCTCCGACATTAAAATCGGAATAGTCAAGATTTCGTCCGTAGGCCTGGTACGGCATAAATGAAAGATCAGTGGAATTCCTGACTACATACACAGTAGGCGCATGTTCATATTTATATTGTGAAAGCTCCGGCAGATTTACATGTCCCTCGGAATCGGTATATCCCCTTACAACCGGGTTACCATTCTTTCCAAGAACTTCAACAGTTACATTGGAAACAGGCCGCCCGGTAGCGATAGACTGAACAAATACTTCTCTTGAATTGTCATTATTTTTTTTTACAAAAAAACCCAGATCTGTTACAATTATCAGCCGCTTGTCCCTGTAATTTGAAAATCCATCAAGCCCCCGCACTTCAAAAATGAATAATCCGTACCTCAGATTCTGTTCGGGGATAGTCTGAAGATATTTGCTCAGATCATATGAAAAGTACTCGGGAGCGGTTTCATCTTCGATATGAATATTCCGTGTTTCCCTGTATATTTCCGAAATATTGTATTCGTTAAAGCTGTAACTGTCGAAGTAAAAGTTTTCCAGAGATCCATTCGACTGGGACACAAGATGGTTAATGTCATCAGGCCTTATTCTTCCTATTTGAAAACTAACATTACCGATACCCCTGGTCATAAAGGTTAGCTTTTTATCTCCTGTCATCGACAGAATTGCACCATCTGACAGTATCTCAAGTTCCTTCGGAAATTCCTTCAGATACAGAATCTGCTCCCCTGTTTCGGCCAGAAAATAGTCACCGTAAAAACGCGTCCCCTCGTTCAGTTTTACATACATATACTGGTCAGTTTCTGCCTTGAAGCGTAAACTATTTACAGAATTATACTCTTTTTCACAGGGGATATATTCAAAATCCACCTTTGTACTCAGATTCAGGACTTCCTGCACAACTTCGTCGGTCTTCTTCCACCGGTAATCTTCTGATGCCCTGATGCCCGGAAGTTCAGGGCGGTCTTTGGGAAGTATATAAACAGAAAGATTATCCATAAGTTCTTTCTGGTTAACTTCGCCCTTTGTTTCGATAAACAGAATCTGTTCATAACGCTGATCGTTGGTTTTTACCAGATCGTGACTTATAGACAGTATTTTTACATATGTGGAAGAACCGGGGATTGTAATCTTTTTGGTTTTAATGCTGTTGGTCGGCTCTCCCCCAAATGTAGAAATAATACCTTTGTCCACAGACACCTGCATTGAAATATCCTGAACGGGCATCCCAAGAGGCTCAGACACTACATATGCAGTCATATTATTTTCATCAAAATTAACAGTATAATCATATTCCCTGTTTTTAAACGTACCGGTATCTGCGTCTATGTCAGGAACAATGGTGATTTTCTCCTGAAGGATGTCCGGATCCATGGGATAATTTGATTGAATTGAAAATGTAACACGTTTGATTTTACTGTCCTGCGGATCAATATAAAATTCAGCGCTGCCGATCTGAATATCTATCGGATTGGTTGAAAAACTGAATTTATTATCAAGATCGAAATCACCGGCAAAGATCGACGGGTCCATTGTTACATTATATTCTTTTCCTATAGTCCATTGTTCATCAGGAGAAAATTCAAGTGTGTTGTCGGAAACCCATATCCAGGTACCCGGAATCCCGGGTTTTATGGTTATGCCTTCGACAGTTTTTTCTATTGATTCAAGAGGAGCAACGGAAGCATTGAAGCGGACTACAACCGTTTGCAGACGCTCCTGGTCAAACTGTATGTCATGAGGAGAAGACACCCTGTATCCAATGGAAGAAACGTCAGGTTTTTCATGATTTTTTATTGAAGCAGCTATCACAATTATTATAACCAGCAGTCCCAGGACGGTAACCGGTATCCATTTATGCATCCACAGATACTCAAAAAAGAGTTTGATTCTTTCAGGAATTTTTTTCTTTTTCAGCCAGGCTGTCATCCTGGAAAACCGGCCGGATGTCTCTTTCTCTGATTTTTTTCCGGTCTGTTTCTTTCCGTTCTTTTTTAATCCTGCCATACCCCACTATCCTTTTCTGATTTTACCGAAATATTTAAATTTATCTAATAATACGTCAAGTTTTGGTATATCGCAAGGATTAGCGCGTCTTATTGATCAGACTTCATAAATAACAATTGAACGGTTTCCATACTTCAGTATTTGCCGGATTTTCATACAGATGGAAACTGCCAGTGAATAAAAAAAGGCTGTCTGCTTTCACAGACAGCCTGAAATAAAATCAGTTTAGATTATTTGGCCAGAATAGCCTGAGCAGCAGCAAGTCTTGCTATCGGCACGCGGAACGGTGAACATGATACATAGTTAAGTCCTGCTTTATAAAAGAACGCAATTGAATCGGGGTCGCCGCCGTGCTCGCCGCAGACGCCCATTTTAAGATCAGGCTTGACGGATCTTCCAAGTTCAACTGCTTTTTCAACAAGCTTTCCGACACCGTTTACATCAATGCTTGCAAACGGATCTCTGGCAAGAATTCCCTTTTCAAGATATTCGCCCATAAAACTTCCGATGTCATCCCTTGAGTAACCGAATGTCATCTGTGTCAGGTCGTTTGTACCGAATGAATAGAAATCGGCATATTCGGCAACCTGGTCGGCTGTCAGGGCAGCCCTGGGAATTTCGATCATTGTTCCAATTGTAAAGGAGACTTTTGATTTTGCTTTTGCCACAGTCTCTTTTGCAACTTTATCAGCGTTATCGCGCAGAATGCTGAGTTCCTGATATGTTCCGACAAGCGGAATCATTATTTCCGGATAAACTTTTACGCCTTTTGCAGCTACTTCACATGCAGCCGACATTATTGCCTCGATCTGCATGTCGTAAATTTCCGGATATGTAATACCCAGGCGGCAGCCGCGGTGTCCGAGCATCGGATTAAGTTCGTGCAGACTGTCAATCTTGATCTGAAGTTCTTTTGGAGTTATTCCAAGTGTTTTTGCTATATTCTTTACGTCTTCCGGGGTTGAGGGGACAAATTCATGAAGAGGAGGATCAAGCAGACGTACTGTTACAGGGAAACCGTTCATTGCATTGAAAATTCCGACAAAATCCTTTTTCTGCAGAGGAAGCAGTTTTTTAAGAGCTTTTTTTCTGGCTTCAAGATCTTTTGCAACAATCATCTGCTGGAAGATTGCCAGTTTCTTTTCCTCAAAGAACATGTGTTCCGTACGGCATAACCCGATACCTTCAGCCCCGAATTCACGGGCTGTTTTCGCATCAACCGGCTGATCAGCGTTTGTTCTGATTACAAAGCCTTTTGTTTTAATTCCGGCTCTTTCGGCTTTTTTGCGGATTTCATCTGCCCACCCGAGGAATTTTTCAAGGTCGTCTGTTACTTTCGGATTAACAAGAGGTACTTCACCCTCGAAAACCTCGCCGGTTGTACCGTCAATTGTTACCCAGTCGCCTTCCTTAAAAGTCTTTCCGCCGACTTTTAGAGTTTTTCCGGTAATTTCAGCTGCTTTACACCCGGCAACACACGGCGTGCCCATTCCCCTGGCAACTACAGCCGCATGGGATGTCATTCCGCCTGTTGATGTAAGAATGCCCTCGGCAACATTCATTCCGCCGATATCCTCTGGCGAGGTCTCTTTTCTTACAAGAAGCACTTTCTTTTTCTTTGCTGCCCATTCTTCCGCCTCGTCGGCAGAAAAAACGATCATTCCTGTTGCAGCGCCTGGAGATGCGTTAAGTCCTTTTGCCAGGGACTTAAGCTGTTTGCGGGCTTTGGGATTGATCATCGGATGAAAAAGCTGATCCAGCTGGCCGGGAGTTACTCTGTTAAGAGCTGTTTCCTTGCTGATTGCTTTTTCGGCCACCATGTCGACTGCAATTTTCAATGCGGCAGCTCCGGTCCTTTTACCGTTTCTGGTCTGAAGAATGAAGAGTTTTTTCTGCTGGATGGTGAATTCCATGTCCTGCATGTCTTTATAGTGCTTTTCAAGCTTGTCTTTTAATGCAACAAGCTGTTTGTATACGTCCTTGTTTTCCTTTGCGAGAGTGTCGATTGTTTTCGGAGTTCTGATACCTGCAACAACGTCTTCTCCCTGGGCATTCATCAGGAATTCACCATAGAACACCTTTTCGCCTGTCGACGGGTCTCTGGAGAAACATACGCCTGTTCCGGAATCATTTCCGAAGTTTCCGAATACCATTGACTGAACATTTACTGCCGTTCCAAGTATTCCGCTAATATTGTTGATCTGTCTGTATTTGATTGCTTTCAGATTGTTCCACGAACCGAATACGGCATCAATGGCAGCCTGAAGCTGGATCATCGGGTCCTGGGGAAATTCCTTTCCCTGGTCTTTTTTGTAGACTGCTTTATATTTTTCAACAAGTTTTTTCAGATCACCGGCATCAAGTTCCGTATCTTCTAAAACACCATAGGCCTTTTTGGCTTT
>CAZKOK010000076.1:0-10906 GCA_964554355.1 uncultured Spirochaetia bacterium
GCTCTATTTCTATTACAATTTTTTCATCGGGCATTGAATCCGATTCATACAGTCTTCCGTCAATTGTGAATACCGGAAAATTGTTATATAGAAGTTTTCCGTCTTCCATGGCCGAAAACATTACACTGTCTGAATCCGATTTTCCGGAAATATTTCTGCTTGGGATAGCCAGCGTCCGTTCCCCGCATCGTACTATAAGAACATCAAGAATTGTAAATTCTCCGGGAATTTCGATCCTGAAAGTACACCCTTCGCCAGGCCAGTTCCTGCAGCTGAATTCGGCAGAGGCGAATTCCTTTATTCTCTGATAAACGAGATCAAGACCTACACCCCTGCCGGAAAACTCGGTTATGTCTTCTTTTGTTGAAAATCCCGGCTCAACAAGGATTGAAAGAATATCATCTGCATCTTCTTCCGAGATAATAATCCCCTTTTCGATTGCTTTCTCGATTATTTCTTTTCGGTCAAACCCCCTGCCGTCATCCGTTACCTCTATAATTATTTTTCCGTCTTCCTGTCTTGCAGAAAGCCTTATACTACCGGCTTCATCTTTACCGGCTTTTTTGCGCTGTTCAGGAAATTCAATACCGTGATCGATAGCGTTGCGTAAAAGATGCCGTACAGGATCTGCAAGAAGATCAACCACCTGACGGTCTACTTTTATGTCATTTGCATCTATTTCCAGCCTGGCCAGTTTTCCCAGGTTTTCTGCAAGCTCGGAGACAAAAGCCGGATAATTGCTGAATTCTTCAGCAATGTCCACCATTCTGATATTCTTCAGGATAATTTCCATCTCATCTGTCATTTCACGGAGTGAATTTATCTGTTTTCTGAATACAGGAAGTATCTGATCATCAGATACTGCATATTTATTCAAACCGTGTACACGAATCTTCAGCTCATCAAGATAGCTCAAAATCTTGTCCACCATATTCTTTTCCACTCTTAACACGCCGCTTTTTTCCGGGGCTTCATTCATCTGGCCCTGAGGATTAAGAAAAGTTGAAAACTCAAGACGCGCAAGCTGTATTTTCCTGATCTGGTCAATATTTACTGCATTATAAATTTCTTTTTCCGGTACTGTCGCTGAAAAAATAATATTGATTTTGAAGAATTCGTTATTTATCTCTTTTAAAGGAGGATCATAGGCAATTACATTTGCGATCTGCTCCAGATTGTTTATTATCAGGTACAGTTTTGGATGTTTGAGCGGTGCATCTTCTTCTATTTCGCAGATAAGTCTGTAAAGATTTTCACCACGGTCCTGGGCTTCGCTTAAAAGCTGTTTTTCAAACTCATGTATTTTCGGGCCTGCTGATGTTTCTTCCAGAATCCTCTTTATATTCCTTTTACCCGTCTTTTCATCAGTCTCTGTACTGCTTACCGTAATTGTTTCTATTGAATTTCTTATTCCGCGAACTTTACTGAACAAGTCTCCGATATTTATTTTAATTTTTCCGCCTTTGCGCAGTTTTTCAAAAACAGTTTCAATCTGATGCGCCTGACCTGCTATTTCATCATATCCAAGATATGCCGCTTCTGATTTTACAGAATGAATCAGTCTGAAAGCTTCATTTATCGAAGACGGTTCAACTTTTCCGCTTTTCAGGTCGGAAAGCACCTGTTCTATTTTGGATGAATACTCAATCCCGTCTTCTATAAAATTTCTCTGCAGTGTTTTCATTTTTCATTCCTTTTAAGAAGCATATTTTTGTATATTGAAATAGTCTGCATACGGATTTTCAGATCCCTGTCATATAATCCTGCCTCAATTATATCATCAAACGGCCTGAAAAGGCCAATCTCATTTACAGCTGAAAGAATTTCGGAACGCGTATCAGCATCAGAGTTTCTGAAAATTGCTGAAAATTCATTCGCTGCCTGAATTATTTTCAATTGTCCTATTGCCTTTACCGATGCATGGACAACACGTTTGTCTTTGTCATGCAGAGCCTGCCTGAGATAGAAATATGATGATTTTTTTCCGGTACCAGCGAGTCTGTTGACTGCTTTAATTTTGTCCCACGGCATTGCACCATTTATAAATATGGAATCAAAATCCTTCAGGATTGTTCCTGTTTTATTTTCTTTTGGATTTTCCCTGTCCCTGCTGAAATCATGCTTTTTTCCTGGTTTATACTGCGTGTTTTCCCTCCTGGCTTCTGTTTTTTTACCGGAAATAACAGTTCTGTCGTCCTTATTACCCTGAAGAAAATTATATGCCTGAATTACTTTTTCAAGCAGATACCGGTTCGGAATCACAGCAGTATCCGGATGATATTTCCTGAGTAAAATCTTGTAGGCATGTTTTATCCGCTCATATCCTGCATTATTTTCAACACCCAGGATTATCCTGCTCATTCTTTCATTCAGCATATGTTTCTGCCTTTAATTCCGCCATTACCGTCAGTTCGCATTGAATAACATCAAGTGAAACATACAGCCCGGAAAAAAGAGAAAAATCCCACTCATTTACCGCCTTTTCAGCGTTTTCTGATATTTCCCGTATTTCAGACAGAAAACTATATTTAAGATGTTTTTTCATCTTATCAGCCATTTTCATTGTCTGTTCTGCCTTTTTTTTAAGCTTATACATTTCCATATACGGCTGATATTTTACTGAAAAAGGATTCCGGCAGATTATCATCTTTTTTTCATATCCTGATACAGGATTTTTGACACATACCCTGAACATTCCCTGACTGTTTATCTGAAAACTTATTTTAATCTGAGATTCATTATTTTCCAAAGCCTGCAGATCCTTGAAAATAAATCTGCTTAATGACCGGTTTCGGGCAACAATCCTGCTTTTTCCCTGAACTATATGAATTTCAACCTGTTTCTGCCCGGCTGCAACAGGAGAGAACATTCTCGATACTGAAACAGGCAGAGGCATATTTTTGTCTACAAGATGAAGACATGTTCCTCTGTCGATTTCAAGACCGAGAGCATAATCGCTGGGATTTTCAATAAAAAAACCTGCTCCGTTTACGTCCTTTGCACCTGCCGCTTTGTATTTTTCACGGTTCATCCTGCTTTCCTCTGGATAGTGATATTATCAGTTCAACTTCGCCTATATTGGCCTCCATTTTAGCGGCAATAACTTTTGACTCGAGGCCCTTTTTATGCATATCGAGGACCTGTTCCTTAAAAGACAGTTTTCTGGGAATTTTGACGGAATTAATCGGCACCTCATACTGCTTCATTTTGACAGGTCTTATTTCAATTTTCTGTTCTTTTTTTAATACCGTAATCCGCTTATCTGCCTGTTCAACAAGTGATTTTAAATCCTTTATTCTGTCTTCGATCAATTCAATATTTCTGTCTGTAGTATTATTCATTTCAATAATCAGAGACTTTATTTCACCTTCTATATTTTCAAGCACCTTCTTCTGGTTTTCGCTAATTGATAATTTCCTTTTAAAAATAATATAAAAACCGGCAAGAGCTGCAGACGTAAGGGCCAGGGATATAAAAACTGTACTCATACATCAACCCGAGATATCTACATTATTTCCAAGATCAGGGTCTTTGAAGTATTCAACTTTCGTCTGCTCTTTTCCCTTTTCCCGCTTTCTTTTGTTCTCTTCCTGCCGGGACTGCTTCTGTTCATTTTCCGGGATATTCGCAGGCCCTTCATCCGCATCTTTTGCATTATTGACAGAACGGTCGTTTTGTTCTGTCTGTTTTACAAGCTCATTCCCCTGTATTGTCTGCTGAAGATTTTCCTGTCCCTTGATATGGGCCTGTTCCTTGCCCACCTGATTAATCTGAGAAAATAATGTCTGCAGGTCTATCGGCTGAATCGACATTACCTTTTAAAGGAATAATCCCCCTCCGGTTCTTCATAGCGGTTAATCCTGACCATACCGCTGTCATTCAAAAATGTTACAGCCTTAAAGTCATTTCTGACATCCAGAAATGCATCCTTGATGTATATCTTTACACCGGGAAAAACTTTCCCGGATGCTGAAATTCTTCCTGTCGCCTTAAGTGAGGCCAGATGCTCTTTAAGCTCTTCAATTTCCTTGTTTATTATATCTTTCTTTTCAAGTATTTCATTCTTTTGGGTTTTCTGCTCCTTGTAAAAAACCAGTTTTTCTTCAGGAAGAGTTTTCTTCATCCGCAGCAGATTTTCAAGAGTATGAAGATTGAGATCAATTTCTTCTTCATGTTTAACAAGGTCATTATTTTCAGCTTCAAGTTCAAGCATTCTTGCTTTGCCTTTCGGATCATAACCTACTTCAAGAATTGTCTCGGCTCCTGCAATTGAACCAAGCTGTTTTGCATTTATTTCTTCGGTAGCCCTCAAACGGCCGCCTACTATTGATGCGCGTTTGCCCTGGCAGATAATTCTTCCGTCAGCAGAAACTTTTGAATTGATAATACCGTCAGAAACCACTACCATTTCGCCGGATTCGACTTCTGCATTTTCTACAAATTTTGCCCAGACACTTTTCCCTGCACGTATTTTACCGCCGCTTTTTGCTGTTATACCCTGATGTACTATAATATCTCCTTCCGCATCAAGATCCGCTTTTCCAACCGTACCCATTACCTCAATATTCCCTGCGGCCTTTACCTTGAAACCGTCATCAACGCTTCCCTTTACAAGTACAGTACCCAGAAAAATCACATTACCGCCGGTTTTCAGATTAACATTCCCCTGAACCACATAAATCGGTTCAACATTGATTTTGTCATTCATCAATACTACCTGACCATTAATTGCAGCAAGAGCAGTTTTTCCGTCCGCAGACAGCTTGACGTTCTTTCCAATATTTATTTTGACATCCGAGCCGTCTTTGGCAGGTATTATTTTTCCTTTTACGGTGCTGCCCTCCTGACCCATCTGCCGGGGGATTTTCTTTGCAAGAGCCTGCCCTTCAACGACATTTTCGATAAGGTTCATTTCCTTGAAGTCGACCCTGCCGTCTTTTTCCTTAAGTTTTATTTCCGTGCGTTTTGTTGCAAAATTATAGACAATCTTGGCATCAGAACCATGGACCGGAGGTGACCCTTCGGCAACAAGTACCGGCGCATTATAAACAGGATGATCTTCAAAATCATTAACAACATCTTCCATGATTCCGAAAATTATTCCGTTATTTCTCAGAAAATTACTGATGGAACTAGAATCAAGATCTGTTCCTCCCCGTCCGGGAGGCTGAATATTAATGAATACCTTCATGTCAAAATCAGTAATTTCAATATTGATCATTGCATCATTTACAGGGTTGTATACGAAATCTGCAACTTTTACATATTGATTGTCACACGCCCTTATCAGTTTGCCTATAATGGAAGCATCATAATTATCAATGCCCCTCTGCATAAGCTTTTCAATTGCATATTTTTCATTGGTTTTTCGTCCACGCCCTACCGGGGGAGTAACTTTCATAAGTACTCCGTCCGGGGTTGACCGTATATATATTTCCGAGTTTTTATCAATAATCTGTTCTGCTTTGGCTTTTCCGGATAATTCATCATCATGAAGAAACTTATCTATCTTTTTGGCACTCTTGTCCTCGATTTCGTATGCAATAAGCACCCAGTCCTTTTTCCCCATTCCAAAAGTGCCTTTAATGCCTTTTGTCAGTACTTCATATTCGATTTTCTTTACCGGAATACTCAGCTCGATAGAAGCCTGTTCAAGAGCCTGTTCGAGACTTGGACCCGTCACCTGTACAGACTTTTTCCTTTTGTCTTCTTCGGCCTGTTTCCTCATATATTCCCGAAGTTCTTCCAGGGTTACCAACCTTTACCTCCCGAACCAAAAGCAGCCTGGCCAAGTCCGGTTTCCATTGCTGTAATTAGCCTTATACTTATAAAATCGTCATAAATCCGGGAAAATAGAAGTGAATACTCCCATTTTCCCATTCTACATTATTCCCTTTTTTATATTCGTTAATTTGGCGCGAAGCCTCATAATCGCCTTCGTATGCAGCTGTGATATTCTGGACTCTGTAACTTCCAGTACCTTACCGATCTCTTTGAGAGTAAGATCTTCATAATAATAAAGCACAAGTACTTTTTTCTCTTTTTCCGGAAGTTCCTCAATTGCCTGAACAATTACTTTCTTTATCTCTTCCTTCTCCACGATGATGTCAGGATTAAGGCTCTGCGGCGATTCAATGCTGTCAACTATCGAAACCTTGTCATTGTCTTCACCTGTATACCATACATCATTCAGAGAAAGAATTGATGTTCCTGATATTTTCAGAAGTGATTTCTGGAAATCCTTGACGGACATCCCCAACTCGTCAGCTATTTCTTCATCGGTGGCAGCCCTGCCAAGTGAAGCTTCAAGCCTGTGGACTGCTTCATCAATTTCCCTTGTTTTCTGCCTTACGGACCTTGGTACCCAGTCAATGGCCCTGAGTTCATCAAAAATAGCTCCCCTGATTCTGGTAACTGCATATGTCTTGAATTTAACATGTTTGTCCGGATCGAATTTTTTTATGGCGTCGAAAAGACCGAAAACACCAAACCCGACAAGATCATCAAACTCCACATTGTGGGGCATACCGACAGCGACTTTTCCTGCAACATATTTTACAAGCGGTGCATACTGCTTAACAAATGCATCCCGAATTTTCGGATCCTTTGAGACTTTATAAACCTGCCAGAGTTCTTCTTCGGTTTTACCATCTAATAATATTTCCGACATAAATTATCCTTTCTTTTCTTTTGCTAATAAAGTCTTTACAGCCTTTGCCAGTTCGTCAGTAGAATGTTCACTGCCCATAATATCAACATTATTCTGGTTTGCAGCTTTTCCGTCGCCGCCGATAAAATCCTTTTCCGATTCCATAAATTCATTTTCAACACCCGAGAATGAAGATGAGAACTGGTCCAGATTGGGAAGATCGTCACCCGGGTCTTCCACTTCGCTGACTACAGCTGCCGGTATTGCATTTTCACCGGAATCTTCCAGTTCTTCTTCATTCAACTCGGAAACGTTTTCCATTTCTTCTACAAACTCTTCAGGCGATTCTGCTCTGGAGATGTGCGGATTTTCCTCTTCAAGCACAATATCCACATTGTTTTCGCCGTTAAATTCCGGTATCCCCAGTTCTTCCTCGTCTGAAAACTCTTCGTCTGAATCTTCTGAAACGGGTCCGGGTTTTTTTTCAGATTGTTTGGTTTCGCTGTTAAGCAATCCCGGAAGATACCTGTCCATAACCCAACGAAGTACGAAAGCCAGACCCCCGAATAATATACCCGTCAGGAAAGAACGCAGAAGAATCAGCCCAAACCCTGCCCCGCTGAAGAGTCCTGTAATCAGGGCCAGAATAAATGCGATTCCAGCTGTTATTCCAATAAAACGCAAGTGTACCATTATAACACTGCACCTTTGTTAAGACTATGTTAAAACAACTGCTCCGTCAATGATTGTTTTTACTCTATCCTTCCGAATAGCCGTTTCAGAAATCTCCCAAGGCCGCTACCTTCCTTATATTCAATTTTTTCCAAACGGCTTACAATATGCTTAACGCATATCGCAGCTTTACAGTTCGGATCGCTTACCATAAACGGTTTCTGCCTGATTACAGCATTTGAGACGGAAGGGTCATCGTAAACATACCCAAGATAATCAACCTTCAGATTTAAAAACTGACCGGCTATGGAAATTACCCTTTCCGCAACTTTTTTACCTTCTGTTACACTTTTTACCCTGTTTACTATTAATTTGAGGCCGAGATTCATATTGTCAACCTCGGTCGCAATTATTTTTATAATACCATAAGCATCGGTTATTGCAGTCGGTTCAGGCGTTGTTACAATCAGCGCTTCATCGGCTGCGGCAATAAATGAAAGGACGTTATTAGACACTCCGGCGCTTGTATCAATGATTATCACATCGGCTGTGGACAGTTCGGACAGTTCGGTAATAAAATCATTTCGTTCTTCATCACTTAAATTCGCGATTTTGGAGAAACCCGAAGCACCGGCCACAATCTGGATCCCGTAATTTGTATCAAGCAGAATATCTTTCATTTTTTTCTGCTTGCGGATCAGATGGTACAGATTGTATTTCGGTATTATGCCCAGGGCGACATTGACATTGGCCAGCCCAAGGTCAGCATCCATTACTATGACTTTTTTACCGATCTGGGCATATGCAAGAGCCAGATTTATGGACATGTTGGTTTTTCCGACACCGCCTTTTCCGGAAGATATCGCAATGACTCTTGTCTTGGGGTTTTCACTCCCTGTCCTTGTCCTCATCATTTCTCTTAACTGTTCAGCCTGATCAACCATTATTTTCTATTCTCCCTTTCATGCAAAATAGCAGACAATCAGCTTTTATACATGACGCTTTTTTCTTTGTATTTCATTTCCATTCTTGGAACATTTATTTTGAGACCTTCAATATGCCTCATTATTCTTAATACTGAAGCCTTCTCAATATCCTGCGGAACAGTCTGTCCGTCTGTGATATACGCAAGCGCTTTATTCTTTTCCGACAAAACACTGATCATGTTGCCTATTCTCAGCGTTTCATCAAGTTTTGTCAGTATAACGGCTTTGTAATTAAAGGGCTCAAACTGCCTGATAATTTCCCTGATATCGCTGGCCTTGGTTGTTGATGAAACCGCAAGGATTATTTCAGCTTCTCTTCCACAGGATGAAAGCAGGTCCTGCATTTCTTCGAGTTTTTTAAAATCGTTCGGACTTTTTCCGATCGTATCAACAAGAATAAGATCAACATCCTGATACAGGGTTATTTTTTTCTGAAGATCATCAGAAGATTCAACTGCACAGACGGGAATGCCCATAATCTCGCCGTATGTCTCTATCTGTTTCTTCGCGCCTATTCTATAGCTGTCGATAGTAATGAGTCTGACACTCATATTTTTCTGCCCGCTGGCCCCCAGGCCGTACATTGCGGCAAGCTTGGCAATTGTAGTTGTTTTTCCTACGCCGGTCGGACCTATAATGATTACAATTTTCGGCCCGTCCCTGCCTTTGCTTATTTCGGGATAAAGCTCTATTTTATCGGCAATCCATTCGCTTACGGTATGCTGGACAAGTGTATAATTGTCAAGATCTTCTATGGATAATTCCCTTTTTATCCGGGAAGTTATATCCCTGATAAATGAAAAGGTAAATTCATTTTCCTGGAGAAGCTCTTCAATTCTCTGAATGGATTCATGTTCACTCTTTTCATTTTTCTCTTCGGCTGCAGGATTCATTTTCTCCTTAAGACTCTGTACTTCCTTAAGCACAAGCTGAAGTGTTTTTTCTCCGTTAAGCGAAGAAAGAATTTTACTTTTTTCTTCTTCAAGATCAAAACTCTTTTTTCGTATAATATCGTTTGAAAGATAGCCGGACATTTCAACACCTTCCCGCGTAAACAGACCGAGAAAGCCGCCCATTCGGATTGACCGCTGGGTAAGAATTTTAGCTCTGTCCCCGTATTTGATTTTTATTTTCTCCAGAGCTTCACGATGCGTATAAGCCTGTTCAGTAAAATATTCCATAATCTCTCCGCCCCTTTACCGTTTTTTCCCGGCAGTTTTATTTATTACTTTTTTGAAATCATGCTTTTCTATAATTCTTTCACCACCTGTTATCATTCAATCAATCCTCCAGCACTATCTGTCCAAGAGACTCAACTTTGATATCTCTTGATATTTCAGGCACCGACAAAACAGCAATGTCAGGAATATCCCTGACCGTACTGCCCTTTACGAGAAGCCTGGAAGCTTCCTGACAGAGAATAACAGGATAATGCCCCATTTCCTGGATATTCTTTACAGCATTCGCCAGGCTGTTGATCCATTTACGGTGAAAATCAGGTTCCAGAGCGGCCATGGCGCCGGCTGCCGTATCCACCCTCGAATCAATAATTGTCTGCTCAATTTCCGGATGAAGGGTCATGACATGCAGCACTTTTTCATCATTTGCATACTGCAGGCAAATTTCCCTTCCAAGCGCCTGCCTTGCTTTTTCGGTAAGGAAACCGGCTTCCTTGGAAATTGCGGCATAATCGGCTATGCTTTCGAGAATGGTAATCATGTTCCTGATGGAAACGCGCTCCTGAAGAAGTCCCTGCAGTACTTTCTGTATTTCGCCAAGATTCAGGTTCTTGTTAAGCTCATCGACAACTGCAGAATAATCACTGCGCAGTGTATCGAGAATTGACTGTATTTCCTGTCTGCCGAGAAGTTCCCAGGCATGCTTCTTGATGACTTCAGTAAGATGCGTTGCTATAATGGACGGTGAATCGACAACTGTAAATCCGGCCCTTTCTGCACGGTCGCGGTATTCATCAGTAATCCATAATGCAGGAAGGCCGAATGCAGGATCTTTTGTCTGATCACCTGGAATATCATCGCTTGCTGATCCCGGGTTAATTGCCAGATAATGCCCAAGTCTGATTGATCCTCTTCCGACTTCAACGCCTTTTATCTTAACGCAGTATTCTGCAGGTTCAAGCCGCATATTGTCTATAATTCTGATTCTTGGAACAACAAGTCCCAGTTCGAGAGCCGACTCTCTCCGGATTCTTGTTATCCGGTCAAGTAGCTCTGCACCCTGATCCTTGTCAACAAGCGGGATAAGCCCGTATCCAAGTTCGAGAGACAAAGGATCAAGCGGAACGACAGGCGCAATCTCTGCAGGTGCCCTGCCGGCTTCTCCGGCTGCCTTTTCCCTTTCAATCTTTTCTTTCTTAACGGCCTCTTTCCGTGTAAGCCTGTATGCCAGAAAACCTGTAAGGCCTGCCATGGGCAGCATAATGTACCACGGAAATCCGGGAAGAAGGCCCAAAAGAACAAGAAACCCTGTACCAATCCAGTATATCCTTGCCTGACTTGTAAACTGTGTTTTTATATCAGATCCGAGTGAACCGTCGGAAATTGCCCTTGTTACTCTAAGGCCTGTGGAAGTTGAAACA
>CAZKOK010000077.1:0-10850 GCA_964554355.1 uncultured Spirochaetia bacterium
AAATCAGCGTTCCGATCGGTGTTGTCGCCATGATATATGAATCGAGGCCCAATGTTACGACAGACGCGGTTTCGGTCTGCATAAAAAGCGGCAATGCGGTAATTCTGCGAGGCGGGTCCGAATCTGTCAGGACAAATACGGTCATATTGAAAGCTGTAAAGGAAGGGCTGAGTGAAATCTCGATGCCTGAAAATACCGTACAGATGATCCTGAGTAAAAGCCATGAAGACGTAGAAACTCTGCTTACGCTGGATCAGTATATCGATGTGCTTATTCCGCGCGGAGGCAAGGCCCTGATAAAGGCAGTCAGCGAAAAAAGCACCATTCCCGTTATCAAACATTATGACGGAATATGCCATATGTACATTGCGCCTGATGCAGACATAAAACAGGCGGTTGAGCTTGCGGTAAATTCAAAATGCCAGAAAGTTGAAGTCTGCAATGCGCTTGAAACGCTGCTTATTGATTCGGAAATTGCCCGGGAAATTCTGCCTGAACTTAAGAAGGCTTTTAATAAAAACAATGTGGAACTCCGCGGCTGCAGCAAAACCCTGGAAATTATTCCCGGTATTGAAAAGGCAGAGGAAGAAGACTGGAGAACTGAATATCTTGCTCCGGTCCTTTCGGTCAAAATTGTGGAAAATCAGGAAGAAGCGCATATGCATATTGCTGAATACGGTTCGCGGCATACAGACGCAATTGCCACCAGGTCTATAAACAGGGCCGAAGATTTTATCAGAAATGTTGATTCCTCCTCTGTAATGATAAATTCATCAACCCGCCTTTCGGGAGGAAATGACTACGGACAGGGCGCGGTAATCGGCATCAGCACCAACAAGCTTCATGCCCGCGGACCGGTCGGACCGGAAGACCTGACAATCTACAAATGGGTTGCCAGGGGAAACGGGCATCTGAGGCTGTAATATTCCGGACAGCATTTTGCCAAATCCCGGCTGCATCCTGCGCGACATCAGAATCGTCAGATAAAACTTCAGCGGAAATCACGGATATTGATTCTCTTGTGCTTCTGACAGCGCAGAAGACGGCGGAACTCCTTGCGGACCGCAGTTCAGGGTCTCTTGCTGTTTATTATTTTGAGGTAGAAGGCCTGAAAAGCCCTTTAAGTAATTACCTTATCGGCTCGGTAACAACCGAAACAGCCAATCAACTGAAACAGAAGTCAATCCGTTCTGGCAGCAGATTGAAATCCCGTTCAGTGATTTCGTCGGAAGTGAAAGGATCCTGTCCGAAAACAACGATAATATTGAAGATCCCAGTCTCCAGTTCTTTTTTGACATTCCGCGCGAAGAACTTGAAAAAGCAGTGAGAACAGGCAGACTTGAAATTGATCTGGCGTTTGACAGTTTCAGTCTGGAATAATTGTTCTGAAGAAACAAGGGACATTCAATATAATTATACAAACATAGTCATGTCTGCATTTTTAATAATAATCCGGAAAGCTCTTTTTCAATCAGGTAAATTTCAGCAAGCAGACCGGGAATCAGCAGCTGATAATCATGAACAGAATAATCGGGCGATGACAGAATATTGTTTATTTCACTGAACTTGCCGGAAGATCTGCTCAGGCAGTCTGTAAGGTTGCTGCAGGCTTGTGAATCAGAGAATCTTTTTGAAATGAATTCAGCATTGTCTTTCCTTGAATAGCTGCCGTATGAAAACCATACAGGCAGGAGCTCCTGCCAGGCCCAGTCCGGAAGTTCGCTTTTCCGTATTTCTTCCGCCAATGCCCGGAATGATCTGATTCCGGTATGAAGATTTATCATGGATATGCTTGTTCCTCTGGTCTGTTCGCTGTTTCTTTTCCATACCGCATTGAAATCAGTACGTTTTTCAATGCTGCTGAAGGTCATAAAATGATAGCCTTCGCCAAGTCCCATCTTTTTGTGTAAATTCATAATACCTTCCATAAAAAGTTTTATCGGAGCTTTACTGCCTTTGCCTGCATCAGGAGTAAACCTGTTCTGAAAACCGGGCTCATAATAATAAAAACAATCTTCGGAGTAGCCGGTAAGCACGGCTGCGTGCGGGAAAAAGAATGTATCTTCTGTTAATACGTTGTAGTCATACAAAATCATTACCGGATGATCGGCAGCAAGTTCGCTTTTTACAGCGTTGATATAAGCCTGTTCATCAGCAGTCGCTTTCAGGTTCCTTTCAAGGCCGAGAAATCCTGATGCAAACATTATTCCGCTCATTGCATCTGAAACCGGCATGAATGAAGCAAAACTGTCTTTATATGTCGCTCCATATGAAAACCCGCTGAGCCAGTTATAATATTCTATCGGCTCGTGTATACCGTTCCATTCACCGATCATCTGCAGGCAGGTGGGTATGCAGTAGGATTTGTCAGCGGCTATCCAGGTCAGCCCGCCGATATTGTATTCCGAAGGGAATACGGATTTTATATTTTTATCGATTGCCTTTGATTTGTAGCGGATTTCCTGGAAGTTGATACAATTCTGCATTAAAAGTATGCAGAGTATTATCCCTGCAGCATATTTGTATTTTTTCATTTTCGATTTATCTCCCGAATCAGATTAATTTGGATATTTCATCCAGATAAAGCTTATAATGCTTCAGCCCGAGGTCTGAAATTCTGTAACTCGTTTTGGGTTTTTTCCCTTTGAAACTTTTTTTGATTATTATAAAGCCTGCCTTTTCAAGCTTATCCATATGTGATGACAGATTTCCGTCTGAAATATCAAGTTCGTTTCTGAAGTAGCTGAATTCAATTTCATCACCGCCGGAGAGCAGGGCAATTATGGCAAGGCGGAATTTTGAATTGAAGATATTGTCGATATTAATCAGATTCAGTCTGTTCATTTTTAGTCAATCCGATAATCAATGTTCCTCCCCCGGTTATCACAGCCTGGATAAGCATTCCATGTTGAGGAAACAGGGCTGCTGGAACAGCGGCGATAAAAAGCAGAACGGAAACAAAATAGCCGATACGGGCCTTAAAAAGCGATGCTGTTCCGAATATGCATAATCCGATAACCGGAAAGCTTAATGCCGGAATGTATTGCGGATCAAGCTCCGGTATCAGAAAGGTAATGCCTGATAAAATGAATATGGCCGCGATTCCCCCGAACCAGAGTAAAGCTATGAATCTGGCAAGGAAAGCGTTAATTTTCGTTTTTCTGCGGACGGCCTTTGCGGCAAAATGGCTGATAATAATCCCGGCAGCAACGGTTACTGTCCAGATGAAGGGGATGGGAAAGGTTATTTCAGCATAAATCAGTATCTGGGAGACAACATTGTTAATGATCAGGATTACTGCCCAGATGACAAGTATTTTTTTATATTCCAGAAGCCTGGATTCGGTTCTTGCTATTATATCTTTTAAAAAACTTATATCTTCTGCGCTGATTTTATCCGGATTCATGTATTTCCCTCCATGATGCAAAGTACTTTGCAATACAAAGGTTATCACATATACCGATTGATTTCAATAAAAATCAGCTTTTTTTGAAATAAATATTATTGTTTCATAAATTGTTCTGTCAGTTCACCCGACCGTATATACTTCGTTCCCGTCAGTAAAAACTGAATGCACCTTGATATCCCTGATTTTAGCAGGATCAGTATTCAAGGGATCATCGGAAACGATAATAAAATCAGCCAGTTTTCCTTTCGAAAGGATCCCGTTTTCATTCTCCCTGAATTCGGCATATGCACTGCCGGCTGTATAGCATTTCAGTGCTTCTTCTGCCGAAATGCGTTCAGGGCCTTCCCTGTTTACTGCAAGATGAATGCCTTCGAAGGGATTTATTATGCCTTCGGCCGGGGCATCAGAACCGAACGAAAGAGGAACACCTGCATCCAGCAGACTCCTGTAGGGATAGGCCTGCAGGGCCCTTTTTTCACCAAGCAGCCGTATATCTTTTTGCGGATTGTTCAGGGCCGCCGGCTGCGCAGCGATGCATATCCCGTATTTTTTGATAAGCGGAATATCATCAGGCCGGATCAGCTGTGCATGTTCAAGCCTGATTCTCAAATCGCAAATTTGCGCGTATTTTTCCGACAGTTCCTTAATAACTTCCAGAAACTCATGAACGGTTCTGTCCCCGATTGCATGAAATCCGGATTGAATTTTCCTTCTGATTTCCTTTTCAAGCACGGCTTTTGTATATTCCCGGCTTTTACCGAAACCACAGTTTTCGGGTTCTCCGGCATATGGTTCGGTAAGCCATGCGGTTTTTGCTGTAAAAGTCCCGTCAAGGAAATACTTGACCTGGCCTTTTGAATACCAGTCCCTGTTGAATCTCTGCATATAAAACAGCGTTCGGAAAATGGGGACAGACCCGTATGCCCAGCAGGAAACACGGGCAGTAAGATTCTGCGTCCTGAAAAGCTGTCTAAAGGTATTTACGGACACAAAAGACCAGGTATTGTCCTGAACGGAAGTTATGCCGTATTTTGCGCATTCATGAAGGGCGGCCTTGTGATTTTCGATGATGCTTTTTTTATTTTTGAGTCTTTTTATATAAAATCCGGCCAGAAAACGGTTGTGCTCCATGTCTTTGACAATTCCGGTTATTTCGCCGTTTTTATCATGAATTATTTTTTTATTATCGGGGTCTGTCCCCATTTTTGTAATTTTCATTTTTTTAAGAGTGAAAGTGTTTACCCACATTGAATGACCGCCGTACTGACTCAGAATAACAGGATTATCGGGGAAAGCCTTGTCCAGAATTTCTTTTCGCGGGTCGGAACATGCAGGATAATCCCAGCTGCGTCCGTACAGGATTTCATTTTTCTTCGGGAATTTGTAATACTCCCTGAGCAGTCCGGCAATTTCATTCTCATTCAGGCCCGTAAGGTCCGGCAGCCGCAGATCTTCGCCGAAGAAATTCAGGTGCAGATGATTGTCATTGAAACCCGGAAGCACGGTTTTTCCGGCCAGATCTGTTTTTTCAATGTCTTCCCTGTTCAGATATTCCTGATACCTGTCAATTGCAGCTTCAATCCGGTTCCCGTTTATCAGCAATGCGGAAGCTTTGGGATTGTCGTCATCCATTGTGCGGATTGTTCCGTTGTAAAACAGCCTTTTAGCCATATGGGAATATTATTACGGATTACCGAAACCTGCCAGTGTTTCGGCTGAGAAAAGCAGATCAGGGACTTTTTCTTTCTTTCTGTATTGTAGCAAACAGCCATTTATTCTAACATAATAATATGACCGACAGGAAAACGGCAGTCGGGGACAGCCGGCACGGCAGAAAATATATTTATCTCTTTCACTTTTTCAACCCGGTTTCATTTACCTTCCTGGCAGGGAATATCATTACGCTTCTTCTGCTCAGGCTGAATGCAAGCAATACGTTGATCGGGATCACTTCCTCATTCATTTATGTTGCCTATATTTTCCTTCCCCTCGGAAAGACATCAATTCAGAAAATAGGGCTTATTAGGACTTTCGGAACATTCTGGACAATCAGATACATTGCAATAATTCCTGCGGCAATAGCTCCTTTCATTTCTCCGCAGTACGGCTGGCTGACAATTGTCATGATTTTATTCGGATACTTCTGCTTTCAGATTTTCCGGGGGATCGGGATTGTATCATTCAGTCCTGTAATGAATTATTTAAGCGATGGACCCGACCGGGGAGGGTTTATGGCTAAAGCCCAGATAGTTGTCCATTCCTCCACCATATTTGCCGGAATGTTTGTTGTTTTTTTTCTCGGGAAAGAGGCGCCGCTTTACAGGTATTCACTGTTTATTCTTCTCGGGATTGTTTTCGGTATTACGGGGGCAGCATTGTTTATGCGCATCAGGGAGCCTGCAGCTGAAACGGAAAAAGAACATGTCAATTTTATGTCAAGTCTGAAGGCTGTAATTGGGCTCAAACCACTCAGACGGTTTTTTATCGTATACGGTATTTTTGTTTTCGTTTCAAGTTTTTCCAGGCCGTTTATTCTTGTGTATGCAAAGCAGGTTTATCTTTTCGGGGACAATTTTGTATTCCTGCTTGCTCTGTTCGGCAGCATCGGCGGAATTATGATAGGACTCATAAACAAGACGGTAATGGACCGGCTGGGATTCAAGCCGTTAATGATTTTCACGGCGTTGATTTTTCTTGCGGGAATTATTCTGCCGGTTTTCCATCCTGCCGCATCCGGAATACAGGTATGGATTTTCCTGATAATTATATTTTTTGTTTCGACAATGGGCGGGGCAGGGTTCGATACAAGCAGCCAGGCTTATTTTTTCCAGATTACCGGCAAAAGGGACAAGGTCAATCTCGGCATTCTCTATTTCCTGATTATGGGAACAGGGGGGTCTCTCGGTTCGTTCTGCGGCGGGATATTCCTTGATGTGCTGAGGATTTATTTCACAGAAAATGTTATAGGCGTATTCAGAATCTTTTTTATAACGGCATCAGCAGCGACATTTTTTTCTATCATATTATTGCTTTTTCTTGAACAACTCGGCGCCGAAACACTGCGCAGCGCCCTGTCATATCTGTTCTCTCCCCGGGACTGGCGGGCAATGATACTGCTTAACAGACTGAATAAAAGTCCGTCAATCGATTCCGAAAGAAAAGTAATGCGAAAAATCCGCGCAACATCTTCGGTACTTGCCACGGATGAAGTCCTTCAGCGGCTTAATTCCGTATCATTTTCCATAAGACGCGAAGCCCTGTATACCATTGATCATCTGCCGTGGAACGAAAAAACTGAAAAAGTCCTGATACTTGTGATGGAAAAATACCCGTTTTCAAGCGCCCATCACGCAGCCCGTCTTCTCGGCCGCATGGGCTCGCATTCCGCCGTTCCGGCGCTGAATAAAGCACTGGAAAGCCACGATTACCTGCTGCAGGCCAATGCAGCCCTGGCTCTTGCGGAGATAGGCGATACTAAAAGTCTGAACCGGATAATGGAGCTGCTTGATTCCAGTATAAACCCGAGAGTCCTGATTTACTGCATAGCCGCTTTGACAAAACTGGATGATGCTTCATGCATAACATCACTGATTGACAAATATCATGCCGAAGACATACCCGTCATGGTTAAGGATGAAATTATATTCAGTCTGGCCCATTTCTGGGGCGCCGATTACAATTTCTTTTCAAACTATTCGGACTATGTGCATTCAACAGAAGAAAAAGCTGCAATTTCTGAACTGCAAATCCGTCAGATTGTCACTCCCCCTGAAACCGGACAGTACCTGATTGATAATCCCCTGCTGATTGATTCAAGACTGGCTTTTCTGATTTCCTATATAAGCGAATCAGGTAAAAACGGTTTTGGCGGCCATTAATCGGTCCCCGGACTGGAAATTTCGGGAATATATTGCATATTAGCCTTGTCAGATCGGGCTCAATATTCTAACATAAACCCGCTGCCCCAACTTAGGCAGACCTGATTAATCATGAATATCCGGGGAGGATTACCAGATATGAATAACAGATATGCAGCATCAAAAGCTGAATCCGTAAAAAAGCTGGGAGAAACCAGATTTGCGCGTTTTCTTCTGTCCCTGGGCGGTTTCGGTGCCCTGGTATGGTTCCTGATAAGAGTGATACCAAAACCTATCCGCGCGACGTATCCGTGCATGAAGGCGGCCGCTCCTCTTGCGGCTAATTTTGTTCTTTCGGTCCTGGCTTTTTTTGCATCGATTACATTCTTTAAAAAATTCAGGAAATTCCTGTATGACAGACGCTGGATAATCATTTCAGTAATTCTGGCAGTAATTATCGGTGTCGTCCTGATTAATATCATTCCCAAACCGAAGCCGGGCAATTATGCGCTGACAAGCCTGGACGACCTTGAAGGTCCGAACAAGCCGATGGGCACCGGCGTCGGCATAAATCCCGGCAGAGTCGTCTGGGTCCATGAACCTGACGCCACCAACGAAGATTATACAATGCGCGGTGCAGAGCAGTGGTATACTTCCGCCATGACAAACCAGGCAGCTGTGGACGCAATGTTTTCAAAAGGACTTCAGGAGCTGACCGGAACAACCAACGATTATGATGCCTGGGACCTTCTGTTCCGCAATTTCAAGGAAGTGAGAGGACTTAAGGGCGAAGGATACAAAAAAGGTGAAAAGATCGTAATAAAAATCAACATGAACGGTATGGGACTCGGGCCGTTTGGAATAAACACTTCACCCCAGCTCTGCCGCAGTCTTCTGAACCATCTTGTAAATCTTGTTGGCGTGGATCCGAAAGACATCCATATCGGTGATCCGAATATCACAATGGACAAGACCATGTACGGAATACTGTTTTCCGAATTCCCTGATGTCAATTACTGGGGAAGAGGAGCCGGATATGTTACACCGAAGGCAAGCGCCGGAAATGTGATATTTGCAAGCGACGGCGGCAATTCCGATCCTCTGCCGCAGTCCTATCTTGACGCGACATACATGTTTAACCTGTCAGTACTCAAGAAGCACCACAGAGCCGGAGTTTCAATGGCGGCAAAAAACCATTTCGGTTCGATAACGCCATTCAACAGGAACGGCGCGTTCGACTGGCATTACGGACTTCCGGTCCCCGAAGGCGGTGCAGACAATTCAAACGGCAGTTATGGAGTCTACCGTGTTCTTGTTGATTTTATGGGACATGAGGATCTTGGAGGAAAAACAATACTCTATGTTGTCGACGGACTGTGGAGTTCGATAAACTGGGGCCACTGGACAATTAAATGGCGGATGAGTCCCTTCAATGACGATTACCCTTCATCACTCTTTTTCTCCCAGGACCCGGTAGCAATAGAATCGGTCGGATTTGATTTTCTCTACAATGAATTCGACCAGAACCACCCGACCGAAGGACAATACGATCCGCGCGATAATTCAGGACCGTTTCCCCATTACAGGGGCGTGGACGATTACCTGCACCAGGCGGCCGATTCGGCAAACAGACCGGCCGGACTGATATATGACCCGGAAAAAGACGGGACACCCCTGCCCGCAAGCCTCGGAACCCATGAACACTGGAACAATGCCGAAGACAAGCAGTATTCCCGCAACTTAGGCAAAAATACCGGAATTGAACTTGTAAGAGTGGAGGACCCATGGAACTGAAAAAAACAACAGTGATGTTGCTTCTTATATTATTCTGCTCTGTAATGCTTCAGGCTGAAGGAAAACAGGACGCAAAAGTCTACGGCGAATTCCAGGACCAGGAAATGTATAACGCCAGCCTTGAAGGAAACCCTGCAATGAAAGACTGGACAGACAAACAGCTCTTCGACGGACTGAGCGGCGCTACAATGCAGCTTAAAACCTTCGGCATCGACCTGCCTCCCTGCATGGTTCTGCTCGGAGACGAAATTCTCGGCTACGCTGACGGCTTCGGGCAGTTCTGGATCAGCCTTGCTCCTGGTACGTATACACTTACCGGCAGGTGCGAGGGGTATAAGGAGGTGGAGATTGAGCTGAAGGTGAAAGCGGGGGAGAAGTATTATATTAATTTCATTATGCCTGAGGCGGTGGAAGAGTAAGCTCACGCTATGGCGCCACGATTTTTATGAGGGGTTATTGGCCTCCCGAGTGATAAGGTTGTGAGTTCAAGTGGTCGGGTTTCTCACGAAGGGCACGAAGTTCACCAGGGGGGTCGGGGAGTGGCTATCATTCCCTCAAAGATAAAAAAATCGGAGCTGTCCCCAATTCATGGATCATCCGTCTTCATCCGAAGTTATAATTCATATTTCACTAATATAAATACTTCCCGGAAATCCGTCCCGCCCCCAATAAAAACTTAGCGCCGCCCTTATCGTCGCGGGAGCCTCTTCCTCATCTTTCCCTCAAATAAAACCGTTGTATTCGTCAGAATTTTACTCTATAGTGTCAATTGGACCGGAAGCCGGCTTCAATTCATCCGGCTGAAATCAGGAGAAATAAGCAATGCCTGTTTCAGACAGAAAGGAACGTGAAAAACAGAAAAGACGCGATGACATCATAAAAGTCGCCAAAAGGCTTTTCCGGGAAAAGGGCTTTACTTCCACGTCCATGCAGGACATCGCTGCCGGGGCGGAACTGGCAAAGGGTACGCTGTATCTCTACTTTAAGAACAAGGATGAGCTGGTGGGGGAAATACTGTATGAATCCGTGCAGGTAATCGCCCGCCTGCTTGATGCGGCGATGAAAAAGGGAAACAGCGGCTTTGAGAAACTGCGCAGCATTCTGTATGCGTACCTTGATTTCCGAATCAACCATGAAGAAGGCTATTTCTTCACCATGCTCCAGGATTACTTTCCCCACATCCAGGTGCTTTCGAATGATCCCAGGCTGACAGGGCATCTCCGGCTCCGCTACCAGATGGTTAAGGACGTGCTTGAAACGGGAATCAGGGATGGTTCAATCCGGCCTGATATCAATCCCGGACTTACAGCTGTTGTACTGACCCAGCTGGCAACAGCCAGTATGCTGCAGCGTATATTTCCGACTATTGATAAACTCCAGGATATTGCCAGTTATTCGATTGCTGAAATGACAGAAAACCTGATTGAACTTGTCGCAGTTTCACTGAAAAACAGCAAATAATTTCCCAAAAGAATCTTTTGTATTGACTAAATTCATATACTTTTTTATCATTAAACTGACCGCTGGTCATAATATGACTATCGGTCATCATACTGTTGTCCGGAGCTGTCTTCGGTTTAAAAATGAATAGAAAAAATAAAAGAGAAGGAACAGCTGGATATCTTTCATATTCAGCTGCATTTCCGCAGGGGGTGTTGATGAAAAAACTGTTTCGTTTCCCGGCAGTAATTATCGTGCTGATTGCCGCGGTTACTGTCTTTTTTGCCTTGCAGCTGGATAAAGTTACCCTGAACAATGATATTTCGACGTTCGTTCCTCAGAAGAATGAA
>CAZKOK010000078.1:0-10841 GCA_964554355.1 uncultured Spirochaetia bacterium
TCAGTCCATTTTGATGAAAAAGGTGAAACCCCAAAAAAAAATCTTCAAATATCAGCATATTTAGCGCAGGAAATATCATTCTGATGGTTTTTATTGTTCTGATAATAATAATCCCGATTGTGAAAGTTGTTATAGACTCATTTGATGAAAAAGCTTCGGAGATAACTTTCAGGCTTGTTCCGGTAAAGTTCACGCTGGATGCCTACGGGCTTATTGTTTCCAGACCCAATATATTCAGGCCTTTTCTGATTTCCCTGTTTACCACAATTACCGGAACCGTAATTGCAATGACGATTACCTCGCTTTATGCGTACGGGCTGGCCCATAGGGACCTTCCCGGCAAAACATTTCTGCTCTATATGGCTTTGATTACCATGGTATTCAGGGCGGGAATGATTCCGCTGTTCCTGGTTGTAAAAAACCTTGGGATGCTTAATTCGCTGACCTCTGTTCTTCTGGTCAGCTGCGTGGATGCCTATTACCTGCTGCTATTAAAGAATTTCTTTTCGACAATCCCGAAGAGTATCCTGGATGCGGCAGAAATTGACGGATGTTCTCCGTTTAAAACATTTATCCGGATTGTTCTGCCGCTTTCAAAACCGGGACTGGCGGCAATCGGACTGTTTTATGCTGTTTTTTACTGGAACCAGTTTTTTGATTATATTCTTTATCTGATCAGCCGCAAGGACCTTCACAATTTCCAGGTATTCCTGCGCAGTCTTGTCATCCAGACGGATACGCAGGGGTTTGAAGGCTATGCTTTTGCAACCCAGAGCCTTAAAAATGCTGCGGTTGTTGTATCAATAATCCCGGTGGCCATTCTCTATCCCTTTGTCCAGAAATATTTCGTGAAAGGCATAAATCTCGGAGCCGTTAAAGGGTAATTCCGGCCGGCAGCATCTGAATGGATATTTCAGAGTCTGACTCTGATAAATAATAGGAGGATTGAATGAAAAAAAGAACATTGTTGATTTTTGTACTGGTTTTGCTGTTTGCAGGGCTTGTATGCAATTCATGCAAAAAAAAGGAACAAATCAATGAAATCAACGGAGTATTCGACAGAATTATGATCGAAGAAGACGGTCAGGCGGAATGGGCAGCTGCTTTTGAAGAACTGACCGGGGTAAAACTGAATGTTGTTCGTCCTGAACACAATGAGTACCCACAGATTTTAAGCGCCACATTCATGAGCGGCGATCTTCCCGATGTAGTCGAGATACAGACAAATGACTACATAGGTTATGCCGCATCCGGACTGCTTGTGCCGCTTGAAGATTATATTAAAAAGTCAAAAGAGCTTAAAAGTGTTCCTTCTGATCTGCTGGAAGCATACAGACTCAAGGACGGGCATATTTACGGAATTCCGACTTATTCGGGCGGCGGCTGTATAGCCTACATCCGCAATGACTGGCTGAAGACCGTAGGCAAGGATATTCCTGAAACATGGGATGAATTAAATGATGTGCTGAAAGCTTTTACTTTTGATGATCCTGACGGAAACGGAAAAGATGACACAGTCGGGATAACTCTTCCCTTTGATACAGCATATGAATTTGACTATTATAACAGACTTATTATGCAGGATGCCTTTTTCGGTTTTGATATGAAAGACGGAAAATGGGTGGACGGGTTCCTTGAACCGGAAATGCTCAAAGCTCTTGAAAGATTTGCCCTGCTTTATAAGGAAGGGCTGCTTGACGGGGAATTCTTTACAAACAAGACATCAACCGCAAGGACCAAGATAATTGAAGGCAAGGCAGGAGTAATGGAATACTGGTCAGGTGTCTGGGCAACACGTTTTGACGAACGTTCAAAGAATGCTATTCCCTCATCTGAAATAATTCCGATGAATCCGATCAGGAATGCTTGTTATATAAGCCGTGTCGGTCCCTGTTTCTCTATCACGACTTCTGCAAAAGATCCTGAACAGGTTTTTGATGTATTTATCAATACCCAGTTTGACAAGGGAGCCGGGCAGGCCCTGTTTACACATGGTGTTGAAGGACTCCATTATAAGAAAAGCGGCTCAACCTATGAAGCCCTGCCGACTCTTTCCAATCCGGACATACCGTTTACAAAAGCATATTCGGATCCTACACTTATCATGAATGACTGGCAGCCGCTGATACCTCTCAGACCGCTTGAAACAGAATCCATAAGCATAAACAATGACCCTGATAATGTAAGATTTCTCAAACTTCCGGAAGGCGGGGATCTTTTTGCCAAACGTGTCGGCGAAATCCTGACTCTTAAACAGGAAATTTTCGCCGCTGCCGTAGCCGGAGAACTTACGCCCGAACAGGCAATTGCAACGTACAGGGAGAAAGGCGCAGCACTCGAATTAACAAAGGTTATAGCTGAGCTTAATAACTAGAAGGTCTATGTAAAAAGAACCTGATAACTGATATTTCAGCTGGATCATGGCCGGGATTTCCCGGTCATGATCAGTATTTTAAAGCAGGAGAAAAAGCCTTATGGCTTTGAATATCACAATCCGGCCCGGCAAATCCGATCTAAACTGTATTCAAAGTGCTCTGGACCGGATTAAAGCTGCAGGCAGAGGAAAACTGATTCTTACTGAAGGCTCTCATATCAGCAATCCTCTAAGGCTTGTCAGCAACCTTGAATTAATCCTGGAAAAAGGGGCAGTTCTGACTTTTATGGCTGATCCGTTCGCGTATCCTCTTGTCTGGACCCGCTGGGAGGGTACTGAATGTTATGCAATTCAGCCGATGATATATGCCGAAAACAGTAAATGCATTTACCTCCATGGAAAAGGGATAATTGACGGTAACGGAGCCGTCTGGTGGGAATGGTACCGGAAAATCAGGGATGGAATTGTTCCCGCTGAACTTGAATCCGGAATAAAGGAAATTATTGATAAAAACAATAAAATCGTACGCGGGTCCGGGGGCGGCGGAGCGCAGACCGGCTTTCTGCGTCCTCCGCTGCTCCAGTTTAAAAACTGCAGTGACATAAAAATCAGGGAACTGACTATAAGGAATTCGGCATTCTGGAATACGCATATTCTTTACAGTTCGGATGTGCTGATAGAGCTGGTAAATTTTTTTAATCCGGGGAATTCAGCGAATACAGACGGACTTGATATCGATTCGTCCAGGAATGTGCTGATATCATCATGTATGTTTGACACAGGAGATGACTGCGTCTGTCTGAAATCCGGTATGGATGAGGACGGACGTAAAATCGGGATTCCCTGTGAATCTGTAATAATCCGTGACTGTACGATGAAAAGGGGACACGGAGCAGTTGTTTTCGGTTCGGAGAGTGCTGCGGGTATTCATGATGTAACAGTTGAGAACTGCAGATTTCTTGGTACAGACCGGGGCATCAGGCTGAAAACAAGACGCGGACGCGGAGGCGTCATTTCAGGAATCAGTGTCGAATCAGTATATATGAACGATGTTATCTGTCCTGTTTCGGTGAATATGTTTTACCGGTGCGGGCTTGATGAAAAAGATCTGAAACGCCTTTCAGATACCGGCCTGCATAAGGTGGACAGTACTACACCCGCTGTAAGGGATATTGTCATAAAAAATGTCCGGGCGGAAAATGTTAAATCAGCGGCAGGATATTTCTGCGGTCTGCCGGAGAATCCGATTACGGGGATAAAGCTTGAAAATATTGAGATATCTCTTGCCGGACCCGGACGGCTTTATGAGCCTGCAATGGATATGTTTTTTACACAATCCGGTCCCTCAGGGTTTATTATTAAATTTTCAGAAGAACCTGTAATGAAAAATGTCAGAATTCTGACCGGATCAGGGATAAAATATAAACAGAACACAGACATAAAACAACAGGAGTATTGAATTTGAATTATGCAATAATCGAAAGGTACATATCTGAACTTCTTGAATATTCAACACCTGAAAATCCGGTATGGAATATTGAAAAGATCCTTAAGGGAAAATCTCCGGGATGGAATTATATTGACGGATTCATGATTTTTACAATTCTTACCATGTATAATTTTACCAAAGACAGAAAATATCTGGAATTTGCTGACAATTTCATTGATTATTATGTTTTTGAAGACGGCCGTATCAGAGGGTATGATCCCGAAGAAAAAAATATAGATAATATTATGGAAGGAAGGGTGCTGTTCAAACTGTATGATTATACCGACAGTGCGAAATACAGGAAAGCCATTGATTCGGTTTATCATCAGCTGACAATTCAGCCGAGAACGGCAGGCGGAAATTTCTGGCACAAAAATATTTATCCGCATCAGGTGTGGCTTGACGGGTTGTATATGGCTATGCCCTTTTATCTTGAATATGGAAAAAGATTCAATAACAGGAAAGGATATGATGATATTCGGAAACAGTTTTCCGAAGTGCATGATAAAATGCGGGACAGCCGGACCGGGATCTATTTTCATGGTTACGATGAATCAAAATCAATATTCTGGTGTGACAGAAAGACCGGGCTGTCCCGGAATTTCTGGCTGAGGGCCAACGGCTGGCTTCTGATTGCAATGCTTGACTGCCTTGAAGTTCTTGACGGAGAAGGCTGTGCGCTGTACCGGTTTTTGGAACAGATGTTTTCCGGTTTGATTGAATCCCTGCTTGAATACCAGGGTCAAAACGGGCTTTGGTTTCAGGTGATTGATCAGGCAGAGAGAGCGGGAAATTATCCGGAAACAAGCGGAAGTGCGATTGTTGCTTACGCGCTTTTCAAGGGAGTATGCATCGGGCTGCTTTCAGACCGGTATTTACATGCAGCCGAAAAAGCATTTGCCGGAATAAGTGAAATGTATCTTTCGGAAAAAAACGGGCGGATTCAGCTGGGCGGGATCTGCCTTGGCGCAGGACTGGGCGGAAATGAAAAACGTGACGGGAGTTATGAATATTATATATCGGAAAAAACAGTTGAAAATGATGCAAAGGGTGTTGCTCCATTTCTGCTTGCTTATATTTATAAACGATATGTATTAAAATTGTGATAAAATCTGATATAACACAGCGGATTTTCACACAAGTTTAATTTTTTCAAGAATTCTGATGTCGGAGGAAGAAGATCCGATCATGATTTGCGCGTCTCCGGTTTCCCATGACCAGCAGGAATTGTCCTCATCCCAGAACTGAAGTTCTGAAGCGGGAACAGTAAAATGGAGTACTTTCTTTTCTCCTGCCGGGATGAAAATTCTCTGGAAATCCGCCAGCTGCCTAAGAGGTCTTGAGACAGAACTTTCCGGTTTCTTCAGATATATCTGAACAACTTCTTCACCGTCACGGACTCCTCTATTGCTGACTGTCAGCTTAAAATCAATAACATCGGATTGTGTAAACTGCTTTTCTTTCAATTCAAATGCGGAATATCTGAACTCCGAATAGCTTAGTCCGTGTCCGAAGGGGTAGAGAACTTCCCGGTCAAAATAGAGATAGGTCTTTTTTGCTTCAGCCAGTTCATAATCCATAATGCTGCCCGCATCTTCTGTTGATTTATACCAGGTAAGCGGCAGTCTCCCCGCCGGATTTGCCTTTCCCGAAATCAGATCGGCAAGGGCCTGTCCGGCTGCCTGTCCGCCGTGGGCAGTATAAATAACTGATTTGTATTTTCGGGCAAGTCCGCCGATCGCATAGGGATAACTGCTGATAATTACGAGAACGGCTTTCGGGCTGATATCGGCAATTCGTGATGCAAGACGGTACTGTCTGTCAGGAAGATCGAGATTCAGGCGGTCTACCGTTTCCTTTCCATTTATGAGCGGATGGTTACCGATCATTACAACAGGAATATCAGCGGCTGACGCAAGTCCGGCAGCCTGCTTTATTCCGTCTTCAATAACCGATATACAGAAATCGCCTTTTTCGGACTTTACCTGAAAATCGGGCGTCGGATTACTAAATCCGAATTTGCCGTCATTTACATTTTCGGTGCTGAATTTAAGTAAGGTATTGTCTGTATAAACCCGCCCGGTATTCCATGTTTTTATCCCGACCGCATCGCCGGTTTTGGTGTAAAACACTTCTTTTGTAAACCAGCAGCCGATTTCATCAGCACCGCCGGAAACCGTGTCTTCTGTGCAAGTGAGGTATTTCCCTGTTTCCGTACTTCTGAATGTACAGGCACTCCATCCCCAGTCTTCCATCTCAAAAACCGATGCATTTTCTTTCAGACTTCCGTCAGGCTGGACATAAAATCCGCTGATATTGTCCCGGATTGTCACTTTGTCATTGGCGCTGATGAAACTGCATTTTTTATACACGGCGCAGAATGCTTCGGCAGGTGTGCTGACTTTGCAGAATTCGCCTGAATACCAGTCGCGATAGACGCGGTCTGTCATATTTCCGATTAATATAATTGATCCATTACCCGGTTCAACCGGAAGACCGGCGGATTCGTTCTTTAACAGCACGGCAGATTTCACGGCTGCCTTGTATGCTGTTTTTTCGTGTTCTTCCGAGCAGATGACTTTTTCATCTGGATATGAATACGGATTATCTGCATAGTCCGGAAATTCTCCAAGAAGACAGCGCAGCCGGAAGCATCGTTCAAGAGCGATATCCAGATATTCTTCACTCAGTATGTTCTGATCAATTGCATTGCGGATTACAGGAATGAATTTTTCATGATCATCGGTAATGCTGTCGATTCCGGCCTTGACTGACAGGGCTGCAGCTTCTTCATCTGTTTTGACATATTTATGTTCGCTTACAAGTGATGAGATATCATAAGCATCACTGACAACAAATCCTTTCCATTCCCATTCGTCGCGGACAATATCCTGCAGATCGGGATTGAGGTTTGCCGGGATTCCATTGATTGCATTATACCCAGTCATAATGGAAAGAACCCCGCTTTTTTCGATTATGGTCCTGAATACTTTCAGGTAGTATTCCCTTTTAATTCGTTCGGAAATACTGATGGAGCAGCTGCCCCTGTTATGTTCATTGTTGTTTCCGTAAAAGTGCTTGAGTGTGGGAGCTGCGCGCAGTACCGCAGGATCGTCGCCCTGAATTCCCCTTATGAGTGCCGCGGCAAGATTGGCGGCAAGAACGGGATCTTCGCCATAGCTTTCTTCAGTCCGCCCCCAGCGCGGATCGCGGTTAAGATCGACAGTTGGTGCCCAAAGAGTCAAGCCGCTTTTTTCAGGGTCCCTGGAGAAAAAGCCGCGTGCTTCAATGCCGATAACTTCCCCGACCATCTGCATTAAATCGGTATCCCAGCTGCAGGCCAGCCCGGCGGGCTGGGGAAAAACAGTTGCTTTTCCAAGCCAGGCAATACCATGCGCCGCTTCGGTCCCGTGCTTGTAGGCCTTAATACCCAGCCTGGGGACAGCATCCTGATGCTGGCACATCAGGCCGATCTTTTCGGACAGCGTCAGTCCGGCAACAAGCCTGCATGCGAATTTGTCGGCCCTGCTGAAATTCTCTTCGCTTATCATATATTCAGATTGTATATTCAGCCTTGTTTTTTTTCTACAAGACAAATTCTGCGCCTAATACCTGACAAAATAGTGGTTCGCCTTAACCAGGGATATTTCAAAAAATGTCATTCCAGCGAAGACGCTATCTATTACCCATATATCAAATATATTAATAAAACTACCGATAAGACTGGGGTTTAGGTACGTGGTCCAACCGATTTAGTAACAGGTGGAAATATTGGACAGAAAAATTGGTAAATACTTAAATACAAACAACTCAAATTCCACTCCCTGCGTATACCCGCCATTCCATCGAAAAATTTCTGTCATAAAAACACTTATTCAAGCACTGAAATCACTTTATCTGTATTTTCCACATCCTCCCCGGGTCTGTCCCCATTTCCTGTAACCTGCAGTCAATAACAACCCCGATTTTTTGGGTTTTACCCCGAATCTGTGACGTTATATTTTTTATTCAGGTATACCGGAAATTAATTCAAGAACAGCAATATTCCTTGTAATTGTTTTTTACTTATTCAGGTCTTAAAAAGATTATGGGTTCAGGAGTTGCTTTTGTCGGACAGTAATTATAATATGTATCGTTTTCGCAGAATCCCTGACCCGGGAATATTTTCAGATTGCCTGTTGAGAATTCAGCGTAACCATGCAAAAATTAAATTTAATGAAAAGGATACTGCTTAATTCTCTTAACAACATCCGACTCCGCAACAAGGTACTTATCAGTTTTCTTCTTTTTCTTCTTCTGCCGTTCCTGGTTATTTCAATTTATATTGTTATTCAGTTCCGAAATGTTTCGCTGGACAGGGCGTATAAACAGGCCCAGGAAAAAATGATCAGAACAAAAGACAGAATAACCGAAGTTCTGTCAAGTGCTCTTTCCATTGCCGACAGGCTGTCTGTTAACCAGGAATTTTCAGCAATTCTTAATCGTCACTATCAGGACAACCGCGAAGTTTTTCTTGAATATCATTACTTTACAACAATCAGCGATTTTGTTTCATATAATCCCGATGTTTCCGCCGTCAGGGTTTATATGGACAATCAGACACTTTTAAATAACTGGGAAATTATTCCGCTTACACAGGAATATGCAGAAGGTCCCTGGTATATTGAAGCCATGGAAGCTGACGGCAGAAATATATGGGCCGGATTCAGTGATGCCGCAAAGAAAAACCGGAGCTATCTGAGTCTTTTAAGAAAGCTTGTGTTCCGGGAATACGGCACCGAAGCTGTTATTGTTATTGATCTTGGTTCGGAAAGGATAAGCAGCATTCTTTCGCAGGAATCGTTTGAGACCCTGCTTGTAGATCAGGAAGGACAGATACTTGCTGCGCAGGAACCGGGGTTAATCGGAAAACCGTATACCGAAGTCAGCGGCAGTTTTCCCGAAGTCGGCAGTCCGGAGTCTTCATTCAATATTTCAATTGATGACAGCAATTATTATGTCCTGGTTGCTGAAATAGCATTCCCGAACGCCGTAAACAGCGTGTATATCTATTCACTTTTTTCGCTTTCATCAATTGTCGAGGAAGCGGACAGGGTACTGGTTCTCGGCTTAAGGATGATCATCATCAATCTGGTGCTTGCGTTTGCCGCCTTATACAGTATAAACTCGCTGCTGGTACGCAGACTGGTAAGGTTCAGTAAAAAAATGGATATTGTGGCCCAGGGTCATTTTCATTCCCTGCTTACTGTTGATGGCGGTGACGAAATAGGTCAGCTGGCGGAACGCTTCAATAATATGGTTACAAATATAAACAGCCTTATGGATGAAATACACAAATCCAACGAACAGAAAAGGATTATCGAAAACCGGCAGAATGAAATCAAGCTCAAAATGCTGGCAAGCCAGATTAATCCTCATTTTCTGTTCAATTCTCTTGAAGCTGTACGCATGAAAGCGCATCTTGAAAAACAGCCCGAGATCGCCAATATTGTGAAACTTCTCGGGAAACTGATGCGGAAAATCATGGATATAGGCGGAAACAGAACAAGTCTGTCAGATGAACTGGATATAATTAAAAGTTTTCTGGAAATAGAAAAATTCCGTCTTGATAAAAATCTGCAGTACAGTCTCGATATTGATCCCGGCTGCCTGAAGACCGAACTGCCTCCGCTGCTGATTCAGCCGCTTGTGGAAAATTCGGTAATTCATGCTGTCGAAAAGACGCCGGGCGTAGGTGAAATAACCGTCAGAATATCGAAGGAGGCAGAAGATATTCTGGTGTCTGTGCAGGATAACGGTCCCGGCATTCCGGAGAAGGTAATCAGTGATTTTATTGAAAAAGAAGAGGATGGGAGGGGAGCTCATATAGGCATGCGCAATGTGCATGAACGACTTAAGCTTACATATCCGGGCAGTCCGGGACTTTCCATTTCAAATGTTAATGGCGGGGGACTGATTGTCGAATTCAGAATTCCCGGCGGAGCAGGCAATGTTTAATGTATTGATTGCGGATGATGAAAAACTGATCCGTGAAGGACTGGCTACAATAATAGACTGGGAGACGGAAGGCTTCAGGGTAAGCGGGGCTGCCCCGGACGGACTGGAATGCATGGACCTGATAAAGCAGATCCGTCCTGATGTCTGTATTGTCGATATCAGAATGCCGGGCATGACCGGTCTGGAAATAATAGAACAGTGCAGAAATGAAAAGATGGATATTCATTTTATAATTCTTTCAGGATACAGGGATTTTGAATATGCCCGGCAGGCAATCAATTACAATGTTGATAATTACCTGCTTAAGCCGATTGATGAGGATGAACTGATAGAGACACTGCGGCGGATCAAAACCCTGATATCGGTACCTGCAGACAGTGCCCGGGAGGATTCCAGGGTCTTTGATCTGCTGCTCGGGACAGCGGACAATAATAAAGAACAGCTTCCCGACCCGGGCTGGGACTCATACCAGCTTCTGCTTCTTGATATTCCCGCCAGGGTTTCGGCAGCTCTTTCCGGTTTCCTGGAAATGCATGATTTCGGTGTTCTGCTTCAGGACAGGGAATTTGCCGTGATTGTTCTCAGGAAGCATTTCATCAGGGAGCCCGGTCTGCTTGCGCTTAACAGCCTGTTTTCCGGATTTGCCGAAAAACAGGATATCAGCTGTGACGGGGTTTTAAGCAGGGAAATCAGAAACCCTGCAGATCTTATGGACCTTTACACGGAAACTCTTGCACTTATGTCAAAGAGATTTTTTTCATCTCGTTCCGGAATTTCCGCGTCCTTTGATTTTCCGGATACCGCGGCCGGCAAAAGCATACAGCCGGATATGGCTGCGCAGCAGCTCAAGCTTGAACAGATGATAGAAATAGCAAATGATTCACAGATAAAAAAGGCCCTTCATGAAATCTCGGATGAACTGCTTGCCTCGGATTTCAATCCGGGTCAGATCAGGGAATGGTACTCAAGACTGTGTACCGG
>CAZKOK010000079.1:0-10836 GCA_964554355.1 uncultured Spirochaetia bacterium
TTCGTAAAAGATCCCTTCTGCGCCAATGTCTTTACTGCCGGCTTTTATGAACAGATCGGGTCAGGCGCCAAAGGACTTTTTTCTCCGCTAAAGCAGTCCTTTGTCCCGGTTGATCTTCCTTTCTATATCCTCTCTGGCGACATGGACCCCGTAGGTTCGGGTAAGAAAGGCTGCATCCAGGCCTGCAAAACCTTTAAAAGGGCGGGCATATACGATGTGACAATGAAACTCTACCCGCAGGCCCGCCATGAAATTCTTAATGAAACAAACAGGGAAGAAGTATGCAGCGACATCTGCAGCTGGGTCCTTGGTCATATTAAGTGACCCTGGCTGGTAAAGACCCTCTGCGTGCCCTGCGCTCTCTGTGAAAAACCCTGATTCAGCTTTCCCTGGTCAAACGGCTCCCCGAAAGCCTGTCCGTCCTTCATTACTCCGGTTCCCTGTTGCGTTGTCTCGTCATCGTGTGAGATATTCAGTTATTGGTATTCAATCGCATAAATCTCGAAATTGCGGTCCTGGAAATTCAGCACTGCAAAAAATGATCCGTCGGCTGCGATATCAATTCCCGAGGGCTGGGTCCCGGCGGTTATCCGTGAAACAACTTTTTTCTGTTCAAGGTCAATTATGTTTACATGGCCTTCTTCCGGACTGCGCAGCAGCCAGGATTCCGGGTTATTTTTTCCCCTGGCTGATACAATCAGGTATTTTTCATCTGCGGTCAGGTCAATCGCATTCGGATTTGAGTCGGTAATAATTTCGTCTTCAATTGCAAATCTTTCTGTATTAATTACAGATATCCTGTCGAATCTCAGATCGCTTGCATAAATGTATTTATCATCAGCGGTTATCAGCAGATAACTTTGGGCAGAAAAGTTTTTTTCGATTTTCCCTTCCTGCTTCCAGTTGCTTGTGTTGTATTTATATACCGATCCGCCAAGGTGGGTCGCTATGTAAATATATTTTCCGTCATTGGAAAATGCAATTCCGTAAGGTTCAGCAAGATCCGTTATTTTACGTATAATTTCTCCTGTGCGGTAATCTATTATCGATACATCGTAGCTTTTCCGGTTTGAAACGGCAAGCATATCAAGCTCATCAGACCAGGCGATAACCGTGGTATATACTCCGTCAGTTTTAATTCTCCTTCTGAATACAGGTTTCTCATAATCGTTTACATCATATTCAAATATATAGCCTGTACTCATCTGGGAAATAAACCAGGCATTGTATTCGGGTACAAAGAGACCTTCTGCAAATTCCTCAAGTTCTCCCCATTTTTCCACCTGGACATTGCTGACTGTTTTCATTGTCCAGGTATCGAATATCTGAAAGCCCCGGCCTTCAAGCAGGGTGATGTAGATATAGCGGCTGTCTGGTGTAATATTTATCCGGCCGGGGCTGGCCGCGCAGTCATATATTCCCAGCGGAACAAGCTTTATCGGGCCTTCAGCCTGTGTTTGCGGATGGCGGACGGTTATTTCGCTGTCTCCTGTAATTGTCAGCGGAAAGGTGTAATCTTCATGATTTTCAGCATGAAAGGTTACCGTATGTTCTCCGTAGCCGAGTTCTCCGTCATATGTTGTTCCTTCACCTGATTTCCCGCCTGATTCCTGGTCCTGTTTTTCGAAATATTCTGTTTCCTTTTCTTCGCCGTCTATGAAAATTTTCAGATTTTTATCTGAAGTCTGCGAATAAATATTATATAAAGAAGACAAAATCACCTTGTAAGAAACAAGTTCCATGGCCACTGTTCTTTCATTCAGGCCGAAGTGTTTGTCTGCTTCCATTACTGTATCAATGTCCCGGTATCCTTCCCTGCGGACTGATATTCTTATTTCTTTTTCAGCCGTGCTGTAGGTTTCACCTGTGTCGTACGCCTTGCCGTTGATTGTGATTTCTGCGTCTTCCGGCTGTGTGTTTACACAGAACCTGTATTTACATCCTGCAAGCAGAATTGCGGTCAGCATGATTGAAACTGAAATAATCTGTTTTCCCATAATTTAATTATATCCAATGGCTTGATGATGCAAAAGTGAATTTTTAAAACAGCCGGATCACTTGAAAACAATTTTATAAAGATCATCCACCTTTGAAGCGTAATAATCGGCATGTTTTTCCATGAAACTCCGGATCGGACCCAGATTGTGCGCCCAGCAGGCTGCGCAGAACGGGACGCCGGCTTTTTTGGCCATTTCAAGACCGGGCTTTAAATCATCAATTACAAGGGTTTCCTCTCCCGGGACGGATTTGTCTTTCAGATAATCGTTTACGGGCCAGGGTGAAGGTTTTCTTTTTGATGGGTCATTGTCCCATCCGTATATTGCATCAGGAAGAAAATGAAGTTTCTTTTCGTAAAATTCCCTGATATGGACTGCTTCGGAATGCGATGTTATGCAGATTTTTCCTCCTCTGGAATGATAATCTGCAAGAAATTCGGCAATCCCGGGGAAGAATTGCGGATTTCCTGTATCTGTGTATTTGCGCCAGATACGGATTTCCTCCTCCATTTCCTCATCTGAAAACCCGAGTTCATCCATATAGTATCCTGCCACCCCCGGGTCAAAGTTTTTAATATACCAGGTGTCCAGGTCAACAGGTTCCATATGGGGCCTTAAGGTTTTTATCACTTCCCTGTATGCAGGATAATGGATAGATGGTGTTGAGTCCACGCTTGTATCGTCATGGTCAAGAAAAAGGATTCTGTATTTTAATTTCACATACTGAAAATAGACGGAATAAAAAATATTGTCAATTTATCAGGCATTTTGAAAGTTTTTTTTAAAAAACTGAAGTATAGGTTATAAATGTGAAGTTATTAATTGCTGTGACTTGACACATCCGCTTTACTATTGCGATATTTACAGGAGTTGAAAATCAGGAATATATTATGGGCAGAGCATTAGTCATAGTTGAATCACCGGCAAAAGCCAAAACAATAAACAAATATCTCGGTAAAGACTTTATTGTCAAGTCCAGCGTTGGTCATGTCAGGGACCTGCCGCAGAGCGGTTCCGATGCGAATAAAATCGATCCTTCGGAAAGGGCCAGAATTGCCGCCAAAACCAGAAAACTTCCTCCCGGGGAAAAGGAGGAGTTCAGGAAAAAGCGTGCAAAAGAGCAGATGATAAGAAGGATGAGCATCGATCCTGAAAACAACTGGGCGGCGAATTATGTGCTTGTCCGCGGCAAGGAGAAAGTCGTCGAGGAACTGCGCAGCCTGGCTGCAAAGACCGATCTTGTCTATCTGGCGACAGACCTTGACCGTGAGGGGGAATCGATTGCCTGGCATCTTCAGGAAATCATCGGCGGCAGTCCGGAAAAATTCAGAAGGGTTGTTTTTCACGAAATCACCAAAAAAGCAATAATAGAAGCCTTTAAAAATCCCGGAAGCGTTGACATGGACAGGGTCCGTGCCCAGCAGACACGGCGTTTTCTTGACAGGATTGTGGGCTTTATGGTTTCACCTCTTCTCTGGGCAAAAATAGCCAGAGGGCTGTCGGCAGGAAGGGTGCAGTCCGTTGCTGTCAGGCTGATAGTTGAACGCGAACGCGAAATCATGGCCTTTGTTCCCGAAGAATTCTGGGACATTTACGCGCATCTTCATCAGAAAGAGAAGAAAAACCCGGTAAAATTTGAAGTGAAGAAAACGGCCGGGAAGGCGTTTCGTCCCGGTTCCGAAAAGGAAACAAGAGAACACATGGCAGTCCTGGAAAAACAGGAGTTCAGGGTAACTGACAGGCAGGACAGGCCGACAATCAAAAAACCGTATGCCCCCTTCATGACATCCACACTTCAGCAGTGGGCTTCGGTAAGGCTGGGGTTTTCAATCAAGAAGATCATGCTTCTTGCCCAGAGGCTGTACGAAGCCGGGCATATCACTTATATGCGTACCGACTCGACAAATTTAAGTGCCGATGCAGTGGAAGACTGCAGGGCTTATATCGGAAAAAATTACGGAAACAGATACGTCCCGGGAAAACCGAATGTTTACGCTTCAAGAGAAACAGCCCAGGAGGCCCATGAGGCAATAAGGCCGACGAATATCGGAAATGCACCGGGCATGCTCCAGGGGCTGGAAAGGGATGCCGAGAGGCTTTATGAACTTGTCTGGAGGCAGTTTGTTGCCTGCCAGATGACCCCGGCGCAGTTTATGAGTACCGGGGTTACGGTACAGGCCGGCGATTACGAGCTTAAAACACGGGGACGTGTGATTAAGTTTGACGGGTTTATGAAGATTATTCCCGCAATTTCCAGGAAAGAAGACGACCAGGAACTCCCTGACTTCAAGGTCGGTGAAATACTTGATCTTGACAGGCTTGAACCCAAACAGCATTTTACAAAATCTGCCCCGCGCTACACCGAAGCAAGTCTTGTCAAGGAGCTTGAGAAAAGGGGTATCGGGCGTCCTTCAACCTATGCAAATATAATTTCCACAATCCAGGACAGAGGCTATGTCAGGGAGGAGAGTAAACGCTTTTATGCTGAAAAAATGGGCGAAATTGTTACAGACAGGCTTGTGGAAAATTTCAGCAAAATCATGTCCTACGGTTTTACAGCTGATATGGAAACGGTTCTCGACAAGGTTGCCGATGGCGACACCCTGTGGACAGGTGTTCTTGATGAGTTTTACAGTGAGCTAAGCGAACTTCTTGATACTGCCTATGACGGCGAAAAGGGCATGCGGCCCAACAATCCTACCGATGTTAATATAGAATGTCCGTCTTGCGGCAGAAACATGCAGATAAGGACAGCAGCAACAGGAGTATTTCTCGGATGTTCCGGCTACAGCCTTCCTGCGAAAGAGCGCTGTAAAAAAACGATAAACCTTATACACGGCCATGAAGCAATCAAGGAAGGCGATGCGGAAGCTGAAAGTTTTATTTTTTCAAGACTTCACCGCTGTCCGAAATGCGGGACCGCAATGGACAATTATCTTATAGATGAAAACAGAAAACTGCATGTCTGCGGCAACAATCCGGACTGCAGTGGATTTGAAATCGAATACGGCAAATTCAAAATAAAGGGCTATGACGGTCCTTCGCTGGAATGCGATAAATGCGGAGCGGAAATGCAGCTCAAGACAGGAAGGTTCGGTAAATATTTCGGCTGTACAAATGAAGAATGTAAAAATACGAGAAAACTGCTCCGTTCAGGTGAGCCTGCACCTCCGAAAATGGTCCCGGTAAAAATGCCTGAATTACCCTGTGAAAATGTCGATGACTTTTATCTTCTCAGGGACGGCGCCGCCGGGCTGTTTCTGGCGGCCAGTAAATTCCCCCAGCACCGTGAGACAAGGGCCCCGCTTGTTGAGGAGCTTATCCCTCACAAAGATGAAATTGATCCCAAATATTCTTTCCTGTTTTGCGCTCCGACGGAAGATCCTGACGGGAATAAAGCAATTGTCAGGTTCCTGCGCAAGACTAAGGAAATATATGTCACAAGCGAAAAAGACAGGAAAAATACCGGATGGAGAGCGTTTTACGCAGACGGCAGATGGGTTGTTGAAGACAGTCAAAAGAAAAATTAGTATTATTAATGTAAGGAGCTGTATTAGATGAGTGAGAAAAGGGACCTGATTATCGGTAAAAAAAACCAGCTTGGTATCCTTGAACATGATAATGCGCTTGCTCAGAGAAAGCTGGGGCTTGATATCTATAAACACAATCAGAAGACGGAAGACAGGAAATTCAGACAGAATATAGACGCATTGAATGTCCTTCATGAAAAAGAAAAGGACCTGAATGGACTTGTCTCGGGGATAAAAAGCCTTAAGGAACGGCAGGCAGAAATAAACGAAGAAACACGTCAGCTTGAGAATCAGATAAAATATCTTGAACACGAAAACTCCGGACATTATGAGAAAATCGGCAGCAGCGCATTTGCGGCTTACAAGTCTTCCGCCTTAAGGGGAGGGGAGTATGGTGAAGTTTTCCGCAGCCTGATTGAACTTGACGGCAAGGTTGAGGATTTTGAAGACAGAATACGCGCCTCAAAACCGGAAAGCAGCAAATCAGGTTTTTTTAAAAAGCTGGGAGGCGGAGTTTCCCGGATAGTTCTGACAACCCGCAAGAATATTTCCGAAGGGGCCATGTCAAGGCTTTTCGGAAAGACGGGCAGGGAACTTGTCGAAAAAGACCTTCTTGCTGATATTTCGGTCAGGGACGTGGCTGTTGCCGCCAAGCCTTATCTGGAAAACAACGCTGCAATCAGTGCCATGAAATCCGAGGTCGATGAGTTGAAAAACGAAGCCGGCCGGATAAAGGAAGATCTGTATAAAATCTGCGGAGACAGCAAATCTTCTTCCAGAATTGATGAATTAAACGATCAGATCAGGAAAAACGGTGAAGATATTCTGGCAGAGTTCGAAAAACTCGGGAATCTGTACGTGTCATCCAAATCAGTGAAAGATCTCGCGATAAGCAGCAGTTTGGAAAAGCTTCTTGCCGATATACCTGACCGGACAAAACAGATAAGTACACTCAAGGCCGAAATTGATAAACTCGAAAAAGAAGTGAGGATTGATGAGCTTAATGCCGAAAAACAGAAACAGCTTTACCAGATCGAAATTAATGAACAGAAGATAAGCGAGGCCAAAGACTCTATAAGCAGCATAAAAAAGAGGATCGCCGAAATCAATTCAGACACAGAAGAACTTCAGAAAGAATAAATCCCTTTTCGGTTATTCCGCCAGGAAATCGGTTACGGGATAGTAGATCATCCATTCATTATTATCGTTATATAATGAATATGAATCGTCTTCACCGTCAGCAATGAACCGGACCACAGCTTCTGCGCCGTTGATATATGAATCAGTTATTGAAAATTCCCGTAAAAGCATCTTGTCCAGTTCTTCCTGCGGACTGGATGCGAGTATACTCATTATAATTCCGAATTCTTCCCTGACTTCCGGAACGACATATTTTTTTGCTTCGGAAAAATCATGCCTTATCAGACAGTTCAGAAATTCCCAGACTGTAAGTTCCGGATGAATGACTGACTCGATCAGCCATCTTTCATCGGAGTTCGTCATTTTGAATTCAAGATCGGCACAGCTGTAAGTTCCCCGGTTTGTCATGGCCACTTCCCTGTCTTTCCCCGCAAGGTCTGCAATAACCGGAAGCATGGATGGTCCCGAACCATAGTATTTCCAGGATGATGTATGCATAACGGCATTCTGATAATCCTGCTTTTTCAGAAGCGAAAGGAATTTCCTTATCGATTTGTCCGGCGACTTGTAGGTGCTGCACGATGCAAAAAGCAGCGCAATAAAAATTAAAAGGAAGGTTTTTTTCATATCGGGATTTTATTCCTTCGATGCAGCAAAGTCAAGAAAAGGAATAATTATGAATGTGAATAATGTGGCCGTCAACGATCGTTGACAGTGCAAAGCGTGATCTGAAAAGATATACAGGCCGCGGATAAAAATGGGGCATAAATACGGAGCGATTCACCGCAACCATAATAATACCGGAACAGGATGTGACATCTCCATGAATCACATGTTATCCCCGTAAGCCCCATGTCATTCCCACGCAGGCGGGAATCTCTTTCCAGGGGACTCTTTGGTTTTTTTACTGCGGACTTACGCGACAATCCTTCGTATCGAAGAAGAGACGACCATTTTTGCGAAATGGCGTATAGCTATCGTTTTACAGATAAAGCGATGAAGACGGATGATACAGATTGGAAATTTATTTTCGGGGTCTGTCCCCAAAACACCATCCATCCCACAATCCCATATGCCCTTGTTGCGTCGTCGCGTCGTCGCGTAAGTCTGATTAGTGGTTTCAGGTAAAAACGCACATACCCCGGAAGCCGCACGATCTCTTAAAAAAACTCTGCACCCTCTGTCTTCTCTGTGAACTTCATCTTCCAAATAAATCCACTTATCCCATTGACAGCACTGTCTCCCGGAGTCACAATTAATAAAGGAGAAACATAATGAAAAAAACTGTTTTGATGTTAATCCTTTTTTTTATTTCAGGGGCCGTATTGTTTTCACAGTCTGATTTTGAAAAATGGCAGGCTGAACAGAATAAAAAATACGAGCAGTTCAAGCAAGATGAAAACAGGAGGTTTTCGGAATTTCTTGAAGATGAATGGAGCCGCTTCCAGGCATTTAAGGGCATAAAATTTGATGATACTCCGAAACCGGAAATGCCGCCTGTTTATAAAACCGAGTCTTCCGTGACAAATGATGCTTCAAAAACAGGAAGCAGTATTCCGGAACCGGAGTTTCTTCTTGAGGTTGTGGAAGCCGATGAAAGCCCGTCAGCTGCACGTACTGCCGCGGCGGCCGACGGATACAGTACCCTGGATTTTTTCGGGCTTGATCTCTCGTTTCCTGAACCGGAAGAGGCCGAACTGTCAGGCAGCGTAAGCAACAAGACTATTGCAGCTTTCTGGCTGACCATGTCGGAAAGCGGTTACGACAGCCTTGCAGGCTGGATTGGAGAGGAAGCCGAAGAACTCCGTCTCGGCGACTGGGGGACAGGTATTCTGGCGGCAGAAACAGGCGATAAGCTTTTCCCTGATGATAAAAATTCCTCAAGAATGACTGCCTGGTATTGTCTTGTCAAAAACGGCTTTGATGTCCGTGTCGGCTACAGCGGAGAAGACGTTTATCTGCTTGTGCCCTCCAGTGTCACTATCTATGATACCGCATATTTCACGATTGACGGTATGAATTACTATATTCATGATTTCAATTACAATCCCGGGGTCTACAATGCATTATATATTTATGAGACCCGCTTTCCGAACGCAGATTCCGGAATAGCCTTTTCAAGTCTTGTGCCTCCCGATCTTGGAGAGGAAAAAATGAAGCGGAATTACAGTTTTGAATATTACGGCAAGGAATTTTCCGGCACACTTGAGTTTAATAAAAACCTTGTTGAATATTACAGTTACATTCCGCACACAGATTCATCGATCTATTTCAGATATGCTCTTTCCGATGATTTTACCGAAAGCATCAGCCGGGAATTTGATGATGTAATTGCTGCGCTGAATGAAAAAGAGTCTGTTAATTTCCTTCTGCGATTTGTTCAGACGGCGTTTGAATATGCAACCGATCAGGTACAGTTCGGATACGAGAAATGGATGCTTCCCGAGGAATCGCTTTATTATCAGTATATTGACTGCGAAGACAGATCAATCCTTTTTTCTGCGCTTGTCAGAAAAATGCTCGGACTTAAGGTAATGGGCCTGGACTGGCCCGGCCATATTGCCGCTGCAGTGAATTTCAGCAGCAGTGTTTCGGGGACCTATATTGATTATAACGGCAGAAGATATATAATATGTGATCCGACTTATATTAATGCTGATGTGGGCATGGTAATGCCCGATTATCAGGGAGTCGGAGTAAAACTGATTAAAACGGAATAGGCTTGAAAATACAAGACAGAACACTCGCTCTTAATTTTACAATGATCAGTATGGATGGAATTCTCTTTTTTTTCGGGATGTTTTTTCTGTCTCTGGAAAATGTGATTCCGAAATTTATCAGCGACCTGGGAGGGCGTAATTCTGTCATATCGCTTGTGGCAGCAGCGGGTAATCTGGGTGTTTATCTTCCTGCAATTCTTGTTGCAAATTATATACAAAGGTTAAAGCGGAAAAAGAAATATATCATTGCTATAGGCGCTGTACAGCGTGTTTTCTGGCTGTTTGCTGCAGTGGTAAGCCTTTTCTATGCCGAAAAATATCCGAAAGCCGTAATCGTGACAGTTCTGTCTGCCATCCTTCTTTCTTCTATTGCAGGAGGAATAAACATTCCTGCATTTTATTATTATACTGCAAAGACCATTCCTTCAAATCTGAGGGGGAGGCTGTTTGGTCTCAGGAACATGGGCAGTTATCTGCTGGGACTCGGCGCCGGACTGCTTATCAGAAGAATTATTGATGTATTTAACTTTCCCGGCAATTACACAATTCTTCTTTTTATAGGAAGCGGTCTGATTTTTTCAACACTGATTCCTCTTTCAATAGTCCGTGAGCCTGATGCCAGACATGTTTCACAGCATGAACCGCCTGGTGTCATTTTCAGGAAGGTAAAATCAATATTCCTGGCGAACGGGCAGCTGCGTATGTTTATTCTCGGCAGGATTTTCTACATGCTCAGCCTGGTCTGTCTTGCCTATTTTTCACCTTACATTATCGGGAAATTCAAGGTAAGCAACAGTGAGCTTGGTACTTTTGCCGTTATTACAGCCGTAACTTATATCATAGCCAACCCGTTCATTGGAATTCTGGCGGACCGGCATGGACACAGGATCCTGTTTATTATCGGTTCGGTCGCCACGATTGCTGCGTCTGTAATTGCGCTTCTGCCTCTGCCGTATTTTATAAGTCTGACGGTTTTTGTCGCAGCTGCAGTTGCAATGAGCATAAGAATTGTTTCAGAGTTTACGATGATTCTCGATTACTGCCGCGAGTCCGAAATTCCGTTATATTTCGGGATAGTCGGTATTTTTGTCGGAGCCGCATCAGTGCTTCTGATTTTTACCGGAATTATTGCTGATATTCTGGGGACAGAGGCTGTTTTCATTATAAGCATGCTTTTTTCAGGCCTGGCTCTTTATATGTTCATTTTCAGAATAAAGGAACCAAGGAAAAACACCGCGAAAGTAAAGGAGGATGAAATCTTTCCTGATATAATTCTGCCTGACAGATAAGATACAGGGATTCGGTCAGTTTTCTTCGTTTGTGAATGTCAGTCTGAAACAGGCCCCGTGATCATTGTATTTTTCGATCTGCCCGCTCATCTGTTTGGCAAGCTGATATACCAGATAAATACCCAGGCTTCCATTCCTTTTTGGAGGTTCTTTTTCATCA
>CAZKOK010000080.1:0-10827 GCA_964554355.1 uncultured Spirochaetia bacterium
GGGCTGGATTGAATGGGACCGGAGTCTGGGCGGGGTCCATATGTGGGAGCTGAATTCCACTGGTTTCGGGGACGGGGCCGAAGTTAAGCTGTACCGCATAGCCGACAACAGGGACAGGCCGATTTCCTGGGGCGGCATGGAAGATTTCCATGACCCGGACGGGGCCGACCATGTGATTTTTCTGGGTGAAACAAGCGTGCCGGAAAACGGCTGGATTGCGGAAGGGGAAAACAAGACAAACCGTGTATATCTGAAGGACAAGTCGGTCAAACTGGTTTACGGTGATTATGCGTTTATTACCGTTAAAAAACTCATTCTGAAAAAAAATGAGGTCAATTCCAGGCTTTATGAATGGTTTAACGAAAACGACGGCCGCTTCTGGCTTCCTGACGGCGCAAAGGCGGAACTTGTTTATCATGACAGCCGGCTTCCTTCGTCTTTTAGCGATGCCGGAGAAAGCTGTCTGAAAATTGAAATTGGACCGGGAAGCGAAGGCTGGGTCGGTCAGTACCTTTTCCATCATCTGGATGACGGAGAGGGGCAGTGGTACAGCCAGCTCGAGCCTGGCGTAAAATACAGGGCCAGGGTCTGGCTTAAGCAGGAAGGCATGAAAAACGGCAGGGTCCGTTTCCAGGCCCAGGGGCCGTATCGTAGCCTTACCCAGGAATCTTTCTGGAAAGTTACAGGCAGCTGGCAGCTGTTCACATATGATTTTTACGGCCCGGATTACTGGATAGACGACTGGCACGGCGGATTCGGCCTGGAAATTGCCGAACCGGGTACGGTCTGGATGGATAATTTCGTCGTATTCCGCTATGATGCTGAACACGATTACAAGCCTTTCGGACCTCATACTCTTTCATTCTCGGAAATAATGGCGTCTTTTCCTCAGACAGGGCCAAAGCCGGCGGTCCGCTTTTATCCTGTAAATTACTCAACGCATTCGGACATGGAGCATTTTCTTTCCGATTACCCGAACAGCGGCCTGGATTTCATCTACAACATTCAGGGTGACGGCGCCAGGCTGACAATTCCCCAGGTAATGAACTGGGCATTCAAAACCGGTGACTCTCCCGAAAACAGGATTGTTCCCTGGCTGACAATTTCCGAGGAATATACGGAAACGGAGTGGCTGCAGCTGGTTGAATACCTTGCCGTTCCCTATGATCCTGCCCGCGATTCCGAAAAAACCAAACCCTGGGCATATCTGCGCTATAAGCAGAGGGGTACGGGAACACCGTGGTCGGACGAATTCCGCGAAATACTACTGGAAATGGGGAACGAAACCTGGCACCAGGGTGCAGGCGGATACGGCTGGGACGGTTTCGGCAGTCCCGAATGGGTACATTTCGGCGGGCTTGAATACGGTCTTTTTGCACGCTATTTCTGGCAGGAAAATGTCATGAAGCAGGACTGGTGGAGCAAATACGGACTTGAAGATAAAATTCATTTTGTTCTGAATGCAAATTACGAAGCATATCCCGAATCGTACGGTGAAATTGCGGTTCAGCAGACAGACGGCGCGCCTGTTTATATCGGGCATGCAAATTATGTCGGCCCGAAATGGGAAACGGGAGAGGAACCACAGCAGCGTTTTGATGATCACGGCATGCAGGAAACACTTGTCGGCGCATGGACAAATATGTATGACCTGATCGAACAGGCGGCAGAAACAAGAGATGCGCTTAAACGGAAAAATCTTGCAGATTATCAGATCGCTGCATATGAAGGAGGTGCAAGCGGCTATTATGTTCCCGGAATGGGGACAGATCAGCAGACTGCCGTATCGCAGTTATATGGAAAATCCCTTGGAATGGCCGTTGCGGCGCTTGATACATGGCTGTATTCCAGCCTTAACGGCTATAAACACCAGGAACAGTTCTGCTTTGCTTCGGGCGACAACTGGACTTCACACACCATGCCCAGGCAGGGCGGATTCATCCCGCATGCCAGCTGGCTTGCGTTGAAGATGCGCAATCTTTATGCTGAAGGGGACGAGATGCTGGAGGTAACTTTCAAATCTGTCCCCTCATATACAAGAGAAGGAGAGAAGGTCCCGCTTGTCACAGCCTATGCGATAAATTCCGCTGACAGACTTTCGGTCTTTGTTCTGTCCAGAAAACTTGACGGAAAACATGATGGTGTTGATTTCGGTGACGGATCAACTCCTGTCAGCATTCAGCTTCCTGATAACAGCTATAAATCCGTAACAAGATACACTCTCAGCCTGGCCGACGGTTCGCCTGCCGATCCGCGTATGAATAATATTGAAGAGCAGAATATTTTCATTACATCAAAGAAGCCGGGTTCTTCGATAGTCCGCAATGGAAAACTTGATATAAATGACAAAAGCGGCGGGGTAAAAGGGGGTATACCTCCCGGGACCGTATTTCTGTATGTTCTTGAGAAGTAGAATTATTATTGGACTTTTTGGGGAACAGGGTATTACAATAGTGCAAAAGTAATTCCCTTCTGCAGGAGATCCGATATGGAACTGAAAAAGAAACCGATTACCCTGGAAAGTCCTTATGGAAATATCACAATAAAGAGAAATGAACACGGCACTCCCGAAGTGTACGCTGAAAACGAACAGGCATTATACTACGGCCAGGGTTTTATCCATATAAATGACAGACAGCTGCAGGCCTATATGCTCAAGATTATTTTTTCAGGGCGCGCGGCAGAGTTTCTGAATCCGGGGCTTAAAGAGGTCGATGAATATATCCGCTCCTTCCCGTTTCTGCCCGATCCGGACAGGGAACTTAAAAAATTAAGCAAAAGGGCGGATGAAAATCTGAAAGCGTACTGCGCAGGGTGCAATTCATGGTTCAGGCTGAATAAACCCCGCTGGGAATGGAAACTTGTCGGATTTAAGCCCGATCTGTGGGAACCTGCCGATGTTCTGCGGATAGTTAATGCTTTCGGTTTTGTCGGGCTGACGGATCTTCATGTAACGGCAAAAAAACTCATCATTCAGCTTATCCGCAATGGGGTGGAGGAAAAAAAGATAAAATCACTTTTTCCGGGGATCAGTGGAAAAATTGATTATGAACTTGTAAAAAGCATAAAAACGGGACCGGAGCTTGTTCCCCCTCAGATAAAATGGCTTGTTCCTTCATTTTCAGCCAGCAATAACTGGACTGTAAGCCCCGGCAGAGCAAACGGGGCGGCGATTTTTGCCAATGACCCGCATCTTCAGATAGACAGGCTGCCGGCAATCTGGCAGGAGGTTGTTCTGGATTTGAAAGGCAGGCGTTTCAGGGGTTTCAATGTTCCGGGAATACCCGGTCCGGTTACAGGCAGGACTGATGATCTGGCCTGGGGACCGACATATTCATGTATGGATATGCTTGAATACAGGATAGAAGAAATAAAAGGCGGAAAATACAGGCGGGGCGAAAAATGGCTGCCGCTTGAAAAAAGAACTGAAGAAATCAGTGTAAAGAAGAAAAAACCTGTTTTAAAAGACTACTGGGAAACCGATCACGGTCTTGTTGAAGGTTATAATGAAAACAATCAGACTGACGGTTTTTATCTCTGTCTTCATTACAGCGCGGCCGAAAATACTGGCGCAGCCGAGATGAATTCAATTTTTGATATGTATGACTGTGGTTCTGTAAAAGAGGGGAGGGAGAAATTCATGCAGATGGAATCACCCTCCTTTAACTGGGTTTTTACGGATAAATTCGGAAATATCGGCTATCAGATGTCAGGCCGCGCCATAGACCGCGGAAAAGAGAGTGACGGGCTGGTTCCTCTGCCGGCATGGAACAGAAAGCCTGTTTCATGGCTTAAAAGCAGTCAAAACCCTTCATTTTTTAATCCGAAGGAAGGCTTGATAGTAACGGCAAACGAAGACATGTCCCGTTTTTCAAAACAGATTGTTCAGACAATCCCGATGGCCCCGTACAGAGCCGAACGCATTACGGACCTTCTTAAAAAGAAAAAAACATTATCAGTAAGCGATATGCAGAAAATTCAGCTTGATCTGTATTCAATTCAGGCAGAAAAATTTATAAATCAGGCAAAACCGTATCTTGAGGGTATGGAGAACGGGAATTATCTGACAGAGTGGGATTTCTGTTATGATGCCGGATCTGTCGGCGCGGTTTATTTTGAAAGATACTACCGCAGGCTTATGGAACTTGTATTCTGTACGAAACAGATGGGAAGCGATGTTTTTGAATATCTGTGGAAGGAGACGGATGTCTTCAATTTCCTGTTCGGCTTTTTTGATCAGGTCCTTCTTCAGAATGAAACACCCTGGTTTACTGCGGACGAAAAGGCGGATTACATTAAAACCGCGCTTAAGGACAGTCTTGCAGCCAAACCGCGGAAAATGAAACAGATCCGGAAAATTATTATGAAGCATATCTTTTTCGGGGGAGTTCTGCCTTCTTTTATGGGGTTTGATCACGGACCTGTCTGTTTCGGAGGGTCAAGGGCGACAGTCAATCAGGGCCAGTTTTTCAGGAAAGCGGGCATGGATACGTCCTTCTGTCCTTCATTCAGGCTGGTTGCAGACATGAATGATAATGCTGTTTACACCAATTATGTGGGCGGAGTCACTGACAGGAGGTTTTCGAAGTATTATTTAAGCGATCTTGAGAATTACCTGAAGGGTTTATACAGGAAAACATTGTAAATTTGCTGAAAATATTGCAGAATTCCACAGCAAAATTTAAATTTTATGTTAGGATATTTCCATATTTTTTCAAGGTCGCGGAGTTTTGTTTGAAAAATAAAATATTTCTTCCTCTGATATTAATTTTTTTTATTATTCTGTCTTCTTCACAGAATTCTCCATTATATCAGTACGCATTTTTAAAAATAACCGAAGTCTGCCCGAACAATAAAAGAATGATCTATGATAATGACGGAGATACCCCGGACTGGGTGGAAATTACAAATACCGGCAGCATTTCTGTAAATCTTAAAGGGGTCCTTCTTTCCGATTCAGCCAATGAACCTGCACGCTTTGTTTTTCCTGATTTCGTGCTTAATGCGGGCAAAAGTGTAATTGTCTTTGCATCGGGAAAAACCGAAAGCGAGATATGGGAATTCCATGCCCCGTTCAATATAAGCAAAGACGGGGAAAAACTCTATCTTGCTTCCCCTTCCGGTGCTGAGCTGGATACCGTTAAAATTCCGGTCCTTGCGGAAAATGCCGTATACGGCAGGCAGGCTGGAAGCGCGGAATGGGCAGTCCTTGCCATGCCGACCCCGGGAAAACCCAATAATATCTATCCTCTTGAGTATACTGAACAGCTGAAAATACCTTCAGCATCTCACCAAAGCGGATTTTATAACGGTGGTTTTTCCCTGACGCTTTCTGCCGAAGACAGAAACGCGGATATCTATTACACCATTGACTGTTCTCTGCCGGATCTCAAAAGTAATAAATATTCAGGCCCGATTAAAATCAATGATGAACTCAAGCTTTATAATCCGTCCTTAAGTGAACGTCAGGACTGTATCACTGTCGTCGGTGATAAAATGCCGATACCCGCTGTCATAGACAAGGCAATAGTAATCAGATACAGAAGCATGAAGAAAGGATATCCGCCAAGCGATGTAAAAACCCTCGTATTCTGGACTGGTATGGATAAATACAAAAACGCGCCTGTGGTTTCCATCGTCACGGACTATGAAAATCTGACCGACTGGCGCAGCGGGCTTCTGGTTTCCGGCGTTGTTCATGATGAATGGCTTGAAACCAACAGTTTTTACAGTATCCAGGGAAACAGGCCGGCCAATTACAATCAGCGCGGAGCCGCCTGGGAAACAGACTGTGATTTTCTGTTTGTTGAGAATACATACGACGCCATTGCCCAGATGCAGGGCAGACTGAAAATGCATGGAGGCTGGAGCCGCGATTTTCCCCAGAAATCAATGGTGGTAAAGTTTTATCAAAGAGGCGATGATGATGCGGGGCTTGATTTTCCGCTTTTCCCCGGGCTGAAGGCCAATGACGACTCCGGCAGGGATGTCACTTTTTTCCGCCGCATAATTCTCAGGAATTCCGGCAATGATTTTTACAACACCTTTTTCCGCGACGCATTCATGAACGAACTGCTGCGGGACTCGCAGCTTGATATTGCGGCATACCGCCCGGCCCATATTTTTCTGAACGGCGAATACTGGGGTATCCTGAATATCCGTGAATATTTTGACGAAGGCTATTTCAATCAGCATTACCAGATGCCTCTTAAGGATGCGGTTACGGTTCTGGAAACAAGTCCTGAAGGGTTTCTGAAATTCGGCAGAGAGGAAACGGCACAGGAATACGTTGATTTTCTAGAAGGGCTGAAAAACATAAAGTCTGCAGGAGATGAGGATATAAATTATATAAATTCCATGGTAAATATTGATAATTATCTGGAATACATGATCAGCAATATTTATTTCGGCAATTCCGACTGGCCCGGAAACAATATCCGGTTCTGGAGGCTTGAAGCGGATACCTTCAATCAGAGTTCTCCCTATCTTGCGTTCAGGCAGCTGGTTTTTGATACCGATTTCGGCTTCGGCATTTACAATCAGAATAACGGTTTCAATGACAATACAATCCGGCTTGTCCTTCAAAAAAACGGCCCGGAGTGGCCGAACCCGGAATGGTCAACCAGGCTTTTCAGAACAATTGTTTCAAACGATGCAACGCTTAAAAAGTTCCTGACCAGGTACTGCGATATGACAAATACATATTTCAGTGAATCCGAAGTAAAGGAGCTTTTGGAAAAATTCAGCTCTGAATACAGTGAGCTCATAGGTTTTCAGCAGCAGCGCTGGCCGTGGAGTGCCGCAGGTTCGGAAGGCGGCTGGCAGTACAATGTGGATGTAATGAGGACTTTTGCAGAAAAAAGACTTAAAAGCCTGGATTCTTTTGTTAAAAACGCTTTTTCACTGAAAGATCCCTGCAGTCTGAATATAAAAAGCAATGTTATTCCCTATTACCTGAACGGGATTCCCGTTGACGAAAAGGATTTCAAAGGCCGCTATTTCGGAGGATCCGGCATAAAAATAAGCTCCCCCGACGGAACAGTCATGAAATTCAAAGACACAACAACCGGCAGGGAATTCAGCACTGCCGGGATGAAATATGTGATAAACAGAAATATCAGCATAATTATAAACCACGAAGATGACACGAATAAGGCCCACGAATAGCACGAATTATACGGACACCTTATAATATTCGTGTAATTTGTAGTTCTGGTCTATTCCCATTCATAATTCATAATTATTTCCCGAAATACCCTTGAATTTGATTCGCCTTTTACTATATACTCTATTCTCTGTACTTAAATTGATGAGTTGCAGGACAAATAACTATTTCGGCCGCGTTTTTTATCCACCGGACATAATGCCCGGCGGATTCGTATTGACAAAACGGGTTTTCTTTGGTATTTTTGGTCGACCTAATTATGCGTGCCCTTGTAGCTCAGTTGGCAGAGCACTTCCATGGTAAGGAAGGGGTCAGCGGTTCAAATCCGCTCGAGGGCTTTTTTAATTTGCATGTAATTCAGGAGAAGAGATAATGGCAAGCAAGAAAAAGGGTAGTGTTGAAAAAATCGCCCTTAAATGTGAAGAATGCGGCCGCCGCAACTATACAACAGAAAAAAACAGAAAGAATATGCAGGGTAAGTTGGAGTTGAAAAAATACTGCAAATGGGACAGAAAACATACCCTTCATAAGGAGACCAAGGTTAAATAACGGTCTGAAGGCCTTTTAAATGGCTGCCCTTTTTATGGAGCGGTATATTTTCTTAAAATCCGGAATGCTTCGGTATTGAAAGCATTCCGGATTTATACAGGCCAGTAGCTCCAATGGCTAGAGCGCCGGTCTCCAAAACCGGATGTTGTAGGTTCGAGTCCTACCTGGCCTGTATTTTTTTTCAGGGAGTAATGAATGAAAAAGATCATTCGTTTTTTTAAAGAAAGTTATGTTGAATTAAAAAAGGTTGTCTGGCCCTCAAGGGAAGATGTAGCAGGTTCTACCCGTGTTGTAATTGTTTCGACCGCTATTTTCGCAGTCGTTCTCGGCCTGGTTGATTTTATTCTTGTCAGGCTGATCGATCTTATTTTTTAATCTGTTTTGGTGTCTGCGGGGGAAATATTATGGCGAAAGGCTGGTATGTAGTTCATACATATTCCGGGTACGAGAATAAAATAGAGAAATTCATCAAAAAAATGATGGAACAGCCGGCTTTCGGCAATTGTGTTTTTGATGTGAAGGTTCCCGCAGAAGATGTTGTTGAAGTAAAAGACGGCAAAAAGAAAGTATCTTCCAAGAAGTTCCTGCCCGGCTATATTCTTCTGGAAATGGACCTGCCGGATCAGGGATGGAAGATGATCTGCGGCCAGATAAAGAAAATTCAGGGTGTTACCGGTTTTGTAGGTGTCCAGCCGGGCGCAAAACCTCATCCCCTTTCGGGTGATGAAGCAAGGGCGATCCTGCAGAAAGCGGGAGAAATCAAGACCGACAAGCATATCAAGCCCAGGCAGACATTCACTCTCGGCGAGACTGTAAGAATTGTAGATGGTCCGTTTGATTCGTTTACAGGTACTGTTGAAGAAATAAACCTGGAAAAAGCAAAATTAAGGGTCATGGTCGGTATTTTCGGCCGGGCTACACCTGTGGAAGTTGATTTTCTGCAGGTCGAAAAGATATAGAAAGTGTCTTTCTTTCTGTTATCAGAGCAGAAAGAAGGTGCAGATATTAAATCCTGCAAGGCAGGTATTCCATCCGCAGGGGTGGTGTTGGGAGCCTGGTGAAAGATACGGGCGTTTGTACCAATAGGAGATAAATATGGCAAAGAAAAAGGTAACTGCAATGATAAAGCTGCAGGTTCCTGCGGGTCAGGCAACTCCCGCGCCTCCGGTAGGTCCGGCTTTGGGTCCTCACGGGGTAAGTGCTCCTCAGTTTGTTCAGCAGTTCAATGACCGGACAAAATCCATGGAACCCGGTCTGACGATTCCTGTCGAAATCACTGTCTACGCCGACAAAAGTTTTTCATTTATAACAAAAACCCCTCCGGCTGCAGTGCTTATCAAAAAAGCATGCAAACTTGAAAGCGGTTCAGCCGAACCCCACAAGGAAAAGGTTGCAAAGATTTCGAAAGCACAGCTTAAGGCAATCGCTGAAACAAAAATGCCCGATCTTAATGCGAATGACATTGAAGCTGCAATAAAAATAATTGCAGGTACAGCTCGCAGCATGGGCGTGGAAGCAGAGGTGTAGGCTATGAAAAGAGGAAAAAAATATCAGGAAGCTGTAAAGAAATACGACAGGGAACAGAAATACACTCATGAAGAAGCCATAAAACTCGTTAAGGAGATGGCTTTTGCCAAATTTGATGAGACTGTAGGGCTTTCTATCAGGCTGAATCTGAAAAAAAGCCAGACTGTAAGGGACACAATGGTTCTTCCCTATCAGTTCGGAGAGGGCAAGAAAGTTCTGGTTTTTGCCAAGGGTGAAAAAGCCGAAGAAGCAAAAGCTGCCGGAGCTGCATTTGTCGGCGATGATGATCTTGTTGAAAAGATCAAAGGCGGCTGGCTTGATTTTGATGTTGCAGTTGCTACTCCCGATATGATGAAAGAAGTCGGTAAGCTTGGTCCTATTCTTGGACGAAAAGGACTTATGCCTAACCCGAAAACAAGAACGGTCACTTTTGAAATAAAGGAAGCTCTGGCTGAGCTTTCACAGGGCCGCATTGAATTCCGTGCCGACAAATCGGGCATTGTTCATATGTCAATCGGAAAAGTATCAATGGATGCAGACAAGCTTGTTGAAAATGCCAGAGCTTTGGTTTCTGAAGTTGAAAAAAGAAGACCTGCAGATGCGAAGGGTGATTTTGTCACTTCGCTGGCCATTTCATCAACGATGGGTCCGGGTGTCCGGATAGAACTCAGGCTGGGACAGTAGGAGGAGATTATGGCATATGAAATGAAAATACAGAGCTATAAGACAGAAGCCATTGAATCTCTCAAGGAAGAATTCAAAGGCGCAAAAGATTTTATCTTTACAGATTATCGCGGGCTTACTGTTGCCCAGATAACAAATTTACGCGACAAACTCAGAAAAAACAATGCGACACTCAAAGTTGTTAAAAACAGATTCGCAAAAATAGCCTTAAAAGATATGGACAAGGAATCGGCAGCAGAGTTTCTTACAGGACCTACGGCGATTGCTCTGGCCATGGGCGAATCCGGGCCTGTAGCAAAAACAATTCTTGATTTCGCTGAAGAGGCCCCGATTGAAGTAAAGGGCGGAATAATTGAGAACAAGCTGTTCAGTCTCGATGAAATCAGGGCTTATTCAAAACTGCCTGCAAAACTTGAACTTATTGCAAAACTTATGGGCACCATGAAGGCGCCGGTTCAGAATGTAGTGTTTGTGCTTAATGCTGTACCGCAGAAGCTTGTACGTACTCTGCAGGCTGTTGCAGACAAGATGAAAGCGGAAGGCAGCTGACAGAATTTTATAACGCAGTTTCTGCGTTGAAAATACACGGCATTAGTCTTCAATCGTAGCATGCTACTGCCGCATCAAAATTAAAGGAGAAGTTAATATGGCTACTGTAAAAAAAGAAGATATTCTTGAAGCAATTGCAGGCATGACTGTACTTGAGGTATCTGAACTTATTACTGCAATGGAAGAAAAATTCGGCGTAACCGCTGCTGCACCTGTTGCTGTAGCTGCTGCCGTACCAGGAGCTGGTGCAGGTGCTGATGAAGCTGAAGAACAGTCGGAATTCGATGTAATTCTTCAGGGTGTAAAAGAAGGAGCCAAAATTCCGGTTATCAAGGAAGTACGCGTAATTACAG
>CAZKOK010000081.1:0-1599 GCA_964554355.1 uncultured Spirochaetia bacterium
TGATATGGATATCGACAAGCTTATTCCCGTTGGGCTTATAATAACTGAAGTTTTATCCAATTCCTTTAAATATGCTTTTAATGAGATTAAAAACCCGGAAATCAGAATTGTCTTCAGGAAAAATGACAAAGGGAAATACAATCTTAAAATCAGCGACAACGGGATCGGACTTCCTGAAAATTCAAAAATCGAAAACGGCGGGACTATAGGTTTTCTTCTTATAAATACGCTTGTTGAACAGCTTCAGGGCAGCATAAACATCAAAACACAAAACGGCACAGAATACGACATTGTGTTCTGATCAGGGGAAAAAATGTAAACTCTCTGCCGTTGTTAAAAACAGCAGAGAGTCGTTAAATATTATCAGACACTGGCAAAGGCCCAGATACCAAGACCGAGAATAATGGCTGCAAAAACCAGAAAGAATATTATTGCTCCTTTTTCGCCCATTTTCTCCCTGAAAAATTTGATCTTTGCCATGTCCCAGAGTTTTGGCGGTTTTTTAACGACCATCCAGACTACCAGGGCTACATAAAGTATCGCCAGAATTCCCAATAAACCATTAATATTCATTATATGCTCCTTCTCCGGTAATAATTATTATTTACCGGATTTATTATTTCAATCCGTGTCTGATCCTTTTGCTTAAAAGCGCAAACACAAGAATTGTAAGACCTGTAATAAGTCCTGCATTCAGAAAAATCGTTCCCCAGCTTATTTCCTGAAGGATAATCCCTTCGACTGATCTGTATGCCCAGTAAAACGGAGACCAGTAAAGCAGAAACTGCCATTTTGCCGAGATAAATATTCCCCCGAATACCGAAGCCAGGATAGGAATAAACACTGTTTTCATACTCGCAATGGCGGCAATCGGTTCGGTATTGACAACGCCTATGCTGAAGCCGATTATCAGGCTTATAAACCCGCAGGCCACAACCGTAACGGCAACCATTCCATAGTTTATTCCCGGAAAATTCAGTATCAAGAGCATCCCGAACGAGCCTATTACGGGAACAAGAAAAGGCACAAAGCTTTTCCCGACAACAAATTCCCATTTCGAAATTGCCGAAACATTTATCGCAGACAGCGTATTGCTCATCTTTTCCTCAACAAGACTCAATACAATTACCATTCCGCCGAATACGGTGCAGAAAACAACCAGGAAACTCGCTCCATGCTGCTTTAGCGGGGACAGCTTCCATCCGATATCGGAAAATAAAATCCTGACAGGCAGCTTTATATTCGGATTTTCGTAGGAATTAACTACTTGCTTAAGCATGTCCACAGTGCCTTCCATTTCATTGCCCTGCCGGATAATCGTATATTTTCCGTTCTCCTTAACCAGACCGAAAATATCATCAAAGGCCTTTATTCTTCTTTCGATTGCTGCTTCATCCTTCAGTATTTCCACACCAGCATATTCTTTCAGATATTCAACAAGCTCTTTATCTGCTTCTTCGGTAACAGCAACATTTATTGTTGTCGAACCGGCGCTGGGTACAATAAGGCTTAAGACGAGGGCAAGCAGAAAAGGCGCAATCATTATGTAGATTATCATAAAATCCCTGATACCGCTTTTGAGGTCCCTGAACACAACTG
>CAZKOK010000081.1:1609-10723 GCA_964554355.1 uncultured Spirochaetia bacterium
CTAAACATCTTTCTGCCCCCTTTATACCGTCAGCGTTCTTTTGAACTTGAGATTTGCTAGAAAGAACAGGACCAGCGCCGCAGCGGAATATCCGGCGACATTCAGCAGAACATATCCGGCATTGCCGCTGTCAAGAAGCACTTCCCTGAAGGCAAACAGCATCGGATACGACGGCAGAAGCCTTATTGCAAGCGGCGAAAAGGCTGGCATGTAATACGAAATCGATGCAAAGACAAGTATGAATACCATTAAAAACAGCCAGCCCATTGCCTTGGTCATGTTTGAGAAGAAACTTGAAATAAAAAGACCAAGTGCAGACCCGAAAGCATTTGTCGCCATCAGAAGTATTATCAAAAGAAGATAATTCGCCTTGACTCCGGCCACACACAGCGTAACAAGAATTCCGACAACTAATCCTGTAACCATCATTACCCCGATTTTTGCCGCCAGATAATGCCAGATTTTGGCAGGAGTAACAGCAAGCGCCTTGATTGTTCCCTCTTCCTTGTCAAGAAATACATACGCTGCAATGATAAACATCCCGAGGAAAGCGGCATTCATTCCCAGATAGATGGGAAGAATATTAATGCGAAGCGGCAGTTTTTCGGTATTGCTTGTTATTGTTTTTACGGTAGTTACATCATTGTACATATTAAGCTTTCCAGCAATTCCCGTCTCTATCGATGTCTTGAGTATATTCAGAAGTTTTTCGGCTTCATACCCCTGCATTATAAACTCAAAATTATACCCATCGGTTCCCTGAGTGACATGCAGTCCGATAGCTGTCCTTTTTTTAGACAGGGCATTCTCAAGTTCTTCCATGGAGTCAAACAAAGTCAGCTTTGCCTCCTCCATACCAAAATTCTGATTACTCAGAAGCTGACCGGCCTGGGGAACATCCAGGAACGCATAAACTGTTCTTGCAGAAGAGATTTTCTCCGGAACTACGAATAAAATAACAAGAATAAACAGAACAGCCATGAATATTTCCATAAAGAAATAGAAGCTCTTCTGGGTAAGCTTCATATCCTTTAAAAAACTGTAAATCAGTTTCATTTTACTCAAGCCCCCTTCCTGTAACCTTGATAAAGATTTCTTCCAGGGTTGCTTCTTTTGTATGCATCATTTCTACATGACCGGTATTGACTATCTCGCTGAGTCGTTTCATATCATTTTTGTCGATAAATGAAAGCTTTTCCTTTTTCAGATCCTTTCCGTCACGGTATTCAACCTGAACAAGTTTTTCACCATATTTGAGTTTGAGATTTCTTGGAGAATCTACCAGTTTTATCTGGCCGTCAATAATGAAGGCTACCCTGTCGCACAATTCATCCGCCACGAACATGTTATGCGTGGTAAGAAAAATGGTTACGCCTTTTTTCTTTTCTTCCTTGACAATTTCCTTGATCTGGCTGGCGATTGCCGGATCAAGTCCTGTGGTTGGTTCGTCAAGGAACCAGATCTCCGGATTATTCAGCATGCTCCTTACGAATGTCAGCCTGTGTTTCATCCCTTTTGAAAATTCGCCTGCCTTTTTCCTGGCCACATGGTCTATCCCGGCGATCCGAAGAAGTTCCATCGGGTCTCTTGTCGGCACATCATAAAGCTTTCTGTGAAATTCAAGATTTTCCAGGGCGGTAAGTTTTCCGTAAACATTTGACTGCTCAAAAGAGACGCCGATTTTATTAAAGAATGACCGGGGCGGCTTTTTTACATCCACTCCTGCAACAGTCACATGACCCTTCTGCAGCTGAAGCAGACCTGTCAGAACGCCCTGCGTTGTTGATTTCCCGGCGCCTGACGGGCCGAGAAATCCGAGAACTTCACCCTTGTCAATGCTGAAAGTCGCATCCTGCACCGCATATTTATCATCATGCGAATATGAATGGTAAAGACCTTCAACTTTAATTACTGCATCACCCATTTACATTACCTCCTCTGGCTTTGTTCCTATCCCGAATTGTATAAAATTCAGAAATTTATCGGCAAGTTCAATGATCCCTTCATCAAACCCGCCGGCTGAGTCCTTCATATAATAATCAATAATGCTGACATTAAGGCCGGAAATAAGATGAGACACCAGTTTTACATCGATATTCTTTCTTATTTCGCCTTTCTGTATACCCTTTGCAAGAAGCAGATCAAAAATATTATCTGCAGCCGCGATATTTTCGCTGATAACTTCTTCATAAATTCCTGACCCTTTTTCGGCCAGGAATTTATTACCAATGCTGACAAATCTGGGATTATCCCGTGCAAAATTGAGACCTGCAACGTAGAGTTCACGGATCAGTGAAAAAAAATCAAGATTTTCAGCATTGGCCAGTTCAGGAGACATGTATTTTATTTTTTTATTGGTAATCAGTTTAAGTATGTGCTTGTACAGGTCTTTTTTATCTTCAAAGTACTGATAAAAACTGCCTTTCGGTATTCCGCATTTTTCAATAATCCGGTTTATGCTGGCAGAATTGAAATTGTATTCCACAAATTCATCTATTGCGGCTTTTTCGATGGAAAGTCTCTTTTCTTCAGGCAAATTGAAAAATGTCTCTTTCGGCATCGCCTTCTCCCTGTCACTTTCAGCTAAAAGTTGAACGACCACCAGGTCACGTGACCTTTTAGTCATATGACCTGATAGTCACATTATAAGCATAAAAACCTGATAAGTCAAATCAAAATTCACCTTTTTTCAGTTTTTCATTATCTCGATTATGCTGTTGCTGTTTTCCAGAAGCCCGCCCATCTGTTTGGCAATCTCTTCAAGGTTTCCGGCCGCCTGCTCTATATCACTGATCATTTCATTGTATGAAACAGAAGTTTTTTCGTTTGCACTGCTTGATTTGTTTATGCTTTCAATAAATAGATCAAGATTGCTTTCGATGTTTTCAATATTGGATGCTGTCGCATTGGCAAGCTTTTTGATTTCCTGGGCAATTACGGAAAATCCCCTGCCGTGTTCGCCGGCTTTTGTCGCTTCTATCGAAGTATTTATCGAAAGAAGGTGGATCTGCTCACTGATATCAAGAATACCTTTTATCATATTCTGTATTGCCTTGGCGCTGTCGTTCATGTCTGCAATTGTATTGCTTGATTCGTCAATAATTTTTGTGTTTTCCTGCGCCGAATTTGCAATGCTTTTCATGGCTGCTGTCCGTTCATTGGCTATGGCAGCCACTGAGTTTATTGAAGCCATAATAGGCGATATCAGTTCCTGGATCTGCTCCCGTTTGGAAATAGCTTCATTTTCACGTTTTGTGTTCTCCTCATATGTCAGCGAAGCCTGGATTGCTCCTGATATCTGCGAACGGATACTTTCATGGATTACCATTTTTCTGGGACCGATTTCAGTCAGTATAATGCCGAAATGCTTGTTTTCAAAAAAGAGAGGCCTTATCAGATATGTATAACACCTGTCTTCCGGCAGATACCCGTCAGGCACAATATCCATGGTTTTAAATATAATTTCCCTGGCCTTTATACCCTCGTTTTCTCCCAGATAGGCTATCTTTAAGGTTGATTTTTCTGGCAGAGTCTCAAAACTGCCCTGATCTTCCAGGATTTTGTCCCTGTCATAACTTGTGATATGGAATGAGGGAAATCCAAGCCTGGGCAAGTCCCTTCCTATATTGGCGGTCATGGAATCGATGTTAAATGATGAAATAAGATGAAGCAGTACTTCACGCAGCACTGTAAAGCTGTCTTCCTGCATATTTTTTTCATGTGTCATAACATGTTCTGTAAACTCACCTATCATTACCCTGAGTTTCTGAAAAAACTCATTCTGTTCAAAGGTAATTGAATCCCTGTTTTTTTTCAGAAGATGATACAGACAGGACAAGAAGGAGTTCCAGTGCCGCATGGAAATGCTTGCACCGATCTGCCCGGAAAGAAGCCTTTCAAACTCCCTGATAATTTTTTCTTCAAGGTTTTTATTGAACACCGGTGAAGACAGAAGTTCAAACAGTTCTTTACTGATTTCCAGGGTATCATGGGCCTTTTTGTAAAGCGAGGGGAATATTTTGCTGATATCGGCCGGAGACAGATTTCCTTCCTTGCAGATACCCAGCCTGTCATGCGAAACTTCCATAATTGTTCTTGAAAGACATCCGCATGAATTTCGTATCATCAGCTCCGTTCTTTCGGTAATATTCGGGATCTCGGCCTCTCCGTTAAGAAGCCTTATCAGCTGTTCAAGGGCCAGCCCTGCCTGTTTTTCAAGCGGCTGCACGACAGTGGTAAGCGGAGAATCAAGAAACTCTCCTTCGCTTATGTTGTCAAAACCTCCGAGTGCGCAATCCTGCGGAACATTGAACCCCCTGTCATGCAGGACGTCAAATGCCCCTATCGCCATATAATCATTGGCGGCAACAACGGCTTCGGGACATCCGTCAATCGCAAAGAGGATTTTTTTCATGGCTTCCTCGCCCGAATCCTGATCAAAAGTCCCGATTGCCGTGAGTTTTTCATCAAATGGGATATTATACCGCTCCAGGGCTTCACGGTAGCATTTAAACCTTATCTCTGCTTCTCCGTTGTTTACCGGACCTCTTATGAAAGCGATTTTCCTGTAACCATGATCCTTGATAAAATGGTCAAGAAGACTGATCAGTCCGGCCGTATTTTCAATAAGAGTACAGGGGATGCCTTTCATATCGACCCCGATTGATACAAACGGCTTATTGAAAGATGAAAAATAATTCCTTACCCAGGATGAAGAGTTATATTTTGTATAAACAGTTGCGGTAAGTATAAAACCGTCAATCCTCCGGGAAGAAAGATACTTGTACATTATTGATTCGAGAAAATCGTTCTGATTTTCCAAATCCAGTCCCCCGCCCGGAAGCAGGAAAATATTTATATTAAGTTCCTGGGCCTTCTCCATAAGCCCCAGCCAGAGTGCTTCAGGATATGCTCCTATCAGCCTGTCAACGCAAAATGCTATATTCCACCGCTTCATTGATAAGAACTCCTATACTTTTATAATATTAATTATAACTGAAAAAAAAATATTCTTCAGCAAAGAATTAAAATTGCAGGGCTAAATCAGCCTGTATTTTCATATTTTTATGAAATTCACACCTTAAAACCCTGATTTCTTCATAAACCAACCCCGGACAATCGATTTTCTTTTGCATTTATATGAATATAGTGTAGAATATACCAAACGGCATGGTTTCAAACACAACAAAAAATGGCATAATTAAAGCAAAATTAACTAAACCGGAGAAATTCGATTTGGTAATTACCTTGACCTGAAATACAATAAGGTTTATTTTTAGGTCAGGTAAAAACAGTTTATTTAAAAAGTGTAAAAGCTTTTCTATTTTCTCCTTTCTTCCCGGAAGGCAGGCCCCGCCTTCCGGGATCCTTTTTTATTCACGGATTACACGTATAGGAACACGGATTTTCACGGATATGGCGTAACCGTCTGCTATCGGTAAAGACATGAACGACTTAATCTGAATGTCTTCTGTCATTCCCGCGCAGGCTATCCAACAGCCCGAAGGGATGTTGTGCGGTAGCGTAATGCCGGAGGCATTATCGCGGTAGTGGGGATCGCTTTCCGCTGTGACGCTTTCAGAATGCAGAATAGGATTTCTTGTAAACTTTCGTCCTGCCCGCTGTCATTTCAAAAGGCTGATTCTACAAATCAGCCTCCACATTCATTCATAATTTATAATTATATTCACTATCGCTTGTAAAGCAGCAGCGTCTGGCCTACCTTGATTTCGTCGCCGGGAGTAAGGCGGACAAGTCTGTCGGGCGGGATTTCGCGGCCGTTTATGTAGGTGCCGTTTTTGCTGTGCTGATCGCGGATGTAGCCGATTCCCTTGTCGAATTTGATTACTGCGTGGAATTTTGATGCCTTTGGGTCGGCGAGAATGAGTGCATTGTGTCTGTCGCGTCCGATGCCGAAAGATTTATTGGAAAGCCTTTTACTTTTTCCTTCGCATTCCACTCTTGGATAACCTGCTACATTAATAACAGCGCGTTTGCGAATAATAAAATAATCGGCCTGACCGGCTATTACTGTATCTTTTGAAAAAAGGTCTTTCATGTCTCATCTCCGATACATAATCTTGTATCAATAGTATATGAAATTAATAAAAAAATAAATAATGAAAATATTCTTTTACAAAATAATAACATTCCCTTACAATACCCAAGGGAGAATAGAATGGAAAAGAAACCTCATCTTGTATTTGTTCACGGCGCATGGCATTACAGCTGGTACTGGGATGTAAATTTCATCCCATGGTTTAAAAAGAAAGGATATTCCGTTTCATCATTCGATTTAAGCGCTCATGCGGAGTCTGTACCCAAAAAACAGCTTAATAAATGCAGACTGAAAACTTATGCGGATGACCTGGAAAAACACCTTTCAGGTCTTCCTGCTGACAGGGAAATTGTAGTTATAGGGCATTCCATGGGCGGAATGGTTATCCAGAAATATCTGAAGAGGAAGCAACTTCCCAGGGTGGTCCTTCTGGCAAGTGCACCGGCAAACGGTATACTCGCAGCCACTTTAAGGTATTTTTTCGCGCATCCGCTTCTTACCATGAAAATGGTACTGACTGCCGACATGAAGACCGCCAGCAGTACTCCGAAGCTTCTCGGCCAGGCATTTTATTCAAATCTGATCCCTGAGGACAGGCTTTCCGAATATTTCGAAAAAAGAAGAAGCGAATCTTTTGCCGTCTATATGGCAATGAATGTTCACTACCTGAAGAAAAAATACACACGCGGAGTGGATGCTCTTGTAATCGGTTCCGATACCGATTTCTTCTTCAGCCTGCGGAATTACCATTATACGGCCCGGAAATTCAACACAAATCCGGTAATATTCAAAAACACGCCGCATAACTGCATGCTTGGCGAAAACTGGGAAGAAATTGCCGGAACAATAGACAGCTGGATCACGGGACAATGATTTCGGTTGTCTCATAACCAAAAAACAATTTTACTCACGCAAAGACGCCAAGAATATAAGGCACGAAGAGTTTTTCGTTGGTGAAATTGAAATAATTGTAAATTAAGGGTTATATCCTTCTTCTAAAACTATAATATTACATATTAGCTTATAATCCCAGGGAAGATATAAAGATACAAATCAGAACCGTACCTTCGCGCTTTATCTTCCCTTTGCGTCTTTGCGTGAACCCAATTATTTGAGTCATTGGCAGTTGTCATTGTTTGCGGTCAAGGTTTTTGCTCAGCTGTTCAAAACTGATACCGTATTTTCTGGCAATTTCTCTTGCATAACTCTGCCCGATCGGAGGACCGGGTTCAATTTGGAAGGTCCTTTCAATACTGTCCTTTTTCTCGATGACCCGGCTTACCATACTTACTGCTTTCTCTTTTACACCGTCTTCACGGTTCATTTCATCAACTGCGGCGGCAAGTTCATGCAGATGGGTCGCGAAAACCGTTTTGGTGCCTGTAATCATCAGGATTTTGACAATATCCCGGGCGATATAATAGCCTTCGGTAGCGTTAGTACTGGAAAGGGATTCATTAAACAGGCACATGCTGTATTTATCCACCATTGAAAAAATTTCACTGAATCTCTGCGCTTCATCTCCAAGCCTGCCTGTACCCTTTTCTATCTTTTCTTCAATCGGGAAGTGGGTAAAAAAGGATTTCACGGGACTTAGCGATGCTTTTTCTGCTGCAACAAAAAGACCAAGCTGTGCCATTATCTGGAGGTGACCGGCTGCCTGAAGCCAGGTCGTCTTGCCTCCCCTGTTCGGACCCGTCAGGATTACAATTCGTCCGGAATCATTAAGCGGAATTCTGTTTTTTACAACGCTGTCCGGGATTTTTTTGACCTTCCCGTCATCCAGCAAATGAAGTGCAAGATTGATATTATAACTCTCTTCCGCTTCCAGAATACGGCTGTCAGGATCCGCAATTGCAGGCCTGCATACCGGAAGTCCGGTCTTTTCAAGCTTTTTGATCATCAGAACCGAATTGAGAAAAAACCTTATCTCTTTTCCAAGGCTTGCGAGAAAAGTTATATTAATGGAATTGTATTTTCTGAGAGATCTGTAAAGCGGGGTCATGGTCTTTTTAAGAATTTCATTTATGTCCCTGAAAAGCGGAACAAGTATCGGATCAACTCCATGACCGCTTATCTCGGGATCAATCTGGACTTCAGTTCCATGCACACTGATGGTTTTCCGCGGCACAAAGTGGAGCTGGGCAATTCCTTCATTTTCCGCAAGTTTTTCCCTGAACAGGCTTTTTAAAACACCTTCAGTTTTTCCGGTATATCTTTCCGTATTTACAGATAAAAGTGTAGCTTCGTAGGGGACCATATTTTTATCAATATTTATTCCTACAGAGAGACTCCTTATTCCCTTGAACTGCCTGAATAATTCAGGAAGATTTTCCTTGAGAACCGGAAAGATATCATCAGATTTTGCCCTGTCAACAAGCTGCTTTATTTTTTCAAATGCCCGGGATTTTATTTTTGTATTTTTGTTCTGAAAAACCCTGTCCAGTGAATCAATACAGTTTATATAACTTTGAAGTTCTCCAAGTCTGGAAATCACATTATAAAGAATAATTTCATTATCAGCCGTAACATTTCTTTTTACCGAAAGAGTATCAATATCCAGAAGCAGACGGCTGAAGGTATTGAACAAATCATCATTGGCATAAAGATCTTCAAATACATCAAGCCGGTAATTAATAACTTCTTTATCAGAACTTATCTTCTCAAAAATCGGCATTAATTTCAGATAAATGCTGTCAGCAGGAGCTATCTGTCTGAATATTTTGTCGAGTTCAAGGTCCCTGATTACCTGTTCATCTATTGTAAAATATGATTCCTTTTGTTCTCCGGAGTTTTCAGGAGGCTTAAGCAGACTTATAAAATCCATAATCATTTATATCAGATAATCTGTGTTTTTGCATTACAGATTTTTGTCCTGTTGATTCTGGACAATAAAATTGTCCACGATTTTCAGAACTCAATCTTTTCTTTTTGCATAAAGCTGTATAAAATATAGTTAGTAAAAAAAGGTTTACAGGAAAAAATTATGACGACTCAGGAAATTCTGGAAAAATACCCGAACATTGTGGAAATAACAGAGAAGGATACTCATCTTT
>CAZKOK010000082.1:0-10620 GCA_964554355.1 uncultured Spirochaetia bacterium
CCCCTTCATCTTGATATGAATGAGAATCTGACAACAGCGGATGAATTCAAGCAGACTGCAAAAGTATTAATATCAGGACAGTCCGAAGATATTTTCCAGATTGATGAGGGAAATATCTATGTATATGCAGATTTTTCAGATTATTTTAATGAAGGAGAATACAGGGCTGCTGTAAAATATTATCTGCAGAATGCAATACCTGATGATATCGATATTCAGATAAGTATAGAACCGGCAATAGTAGATGCAAGGCTGGAAACAAAAATCAGAAAAAGCGTAAATGTGAAAGCAGATGTTTCAGGATTTCCCAAAACAGGATATGATCTTATTGAACTTACAGCAAATCCTGAAATAATTGAAATTATAGGCCCCGGGAAAACACTTGAAAATATAAATACAATAAACACATCTGTCATAGATATAAGCGGGCTTGATAATGATTTCAGTTTCAGAATTCCTCTCGTTGTTCCTCAGGGCAACATTCAGATTCCTGAAGGGAATTATGTGGAAGTGCTTGGAAAAATAGGCCCGACCATGGTTGTAAAGACATTTGATGAAATTGAGATTGTTCTTGTACAGCTTTCGGAAGAATTTTCAATAAGAAATACGCTGCCGAAAGGTGTCATAAAAGTCAGAGGGAATCAGAATATAATGAATGAATATGATAAGAATGATTTTTCCCTGCTGGTAAACTGTCTTGAAATAGATAAGGCAGGCACGTATACCCTGCCGGTGAAATATGTCCTGCCTCTGGATGTTGAACTTAACAGCATAGAGCCGACTGAACTGACTATTGAAGTATATTCTGTGAAAGAAGATGCAGGAACAGGAAACCGGTGATATCATGATAATAGGGTTGGGAATAGATATTGTTGATTCTGACAGAATTTTAAGCTGGAAGGGTAATCCAGGGCTGATATCAAGATTTTTTGCAGATGATGAAATTATCGAGGCAAAAAAGAGGGGAAAAGGGTATTTGTTCAGCCTGGCAGCCAGATTTGCTGCAAAGGAAGCCTTCGGAAAAGCACTGGGGACAGGCCTTAAAGGCATAAAACTGAGGGACATAAAGGTTCTCAATGATGCAAGCGGAAAACCTGTAATGAAAATTGAGAAAACTGCCCTTAAAGCCTATGAAAAGTGCGGAGCAGGGAAAATACATCTTTCACTGACCCATGAAAAAAGTAATGCAGTCGCAGTGGTGATAATTGAAGAATAACACCGGCTGTTTGTCATGAAAAGGCGGTTTAATGAATACGAAGAAAACTTTTTTTTCAAAGGAACCCACTTTGTGCCCGGTATGCGGAGCAAGTTTTTATGAAGAAAAACTTCAAACCGGCAGAGGACGGATCATAGCCGGTGAACTGACAATTGAACTTCGAAGGCAATATGAGCCGTCAAAGAAATTCGGAGAAGTAAATCCGCTGATTTATCCTGTAACTGTATGCCCGGAATGTTTTTTCGGTGTTTTTTCGCAGGATTTTAATGATATAAGTCCGGAATGTTCCGCTGAACTCAAAGCCTCAGCCGAAGAACGGAATTCTGCAATACGATTTATTTTTGATGATCTTGATTTCAGGGAATCACGGACATGGAAAGAGGGTATTGCATCGTATTTTTTTGCAATGATGTGCTATGATCATTTTCCAAAAGTATACAGTCCTATTATAAAAAGGGGAGTCTGTGCAATCAGGTGTGCATGGCTTTTAAATGACCTGCACAGAAAATATCCAAATGACAATTACGATTATCTGGCCAGGCTTTTTTACAGAAAAGCAAGGTTCTACTATGTAATGGCTGTTGAATATGAAAGTTCCGGACGTGAAACAATAAGCCATATGAACCCTCTCGGGCCGGATTCCGACAAGAATTACGGTTATGACGGTGTGTTATATCTTTCAGCATATCTTGACTACATGTACGGACCGAAAAAAGATTCGGCCTCCAGAGAAAAAGCTCTCTTCAGGGCAAAAACCACGCTTGCCAAAATATTCGGAATGGGAAAGGCAACAAAAGACAAGCCTTCCACAATTCTTGAGATGGCAAAAGAACTGCACAGTAAAATAAATTCGGACATCAAGGCTCCTGAAAATGAAGAGGAAAATTAAGCTTGCAATAGAATATGACGGAACAGATTTTTCAGGATGGCAGATTCAGAAAAACGGCAGATCTGTTCAGGGTGAAATTGAAAAAGCGCTTGAGGAAATTCACGGCAGCAGGATAAAACTTACAGGTTCCGGGAGGACTGATGCGGGAGTACATGCGAGAGCACAGACTGCGCATTTTATTACGGATATTGTTAATATGCCGGCAGAAAAATTTATTCCGGCGCTTAATTCAAAACTGCCTGATGATATCCGCATAACCGGGGCATGGGAAGCGGAATATGATTTTCATGCCAGATACGGGGCAGTATGCCGGCAATACAAATACTATTTTATGTTAAGTAAAAAAAAGGATGTGTTCAGACACAGATACTGTATGATGATTGACACAGTACCAGATATAAATCTTCTTAACAGTTACGCATCTGTTTTAAAAGGAAGACATGATTTTACCACTTTTGCAGCCGCAGGTGATAAAAGCAGGACAAAAGAGAGAATAATTTACCATGCATCATTTTATTATGAAAACGATATTCTTGTTTTTACCATAAAAGGGAATGCATTTCTCTGGAAAATGGTCAGGTCAATTGTCGGAACTATGATTGAACTTGAAAAACGAAAGAAACCGGCTGAATACTTCAGACATATTCTTAATGAAAAAAACAGAAAACTTGCAGGTAAAACGGCCCCCCCGGCTGGATTATTTCTTGAAAAAGTATATTATGGTGAACTTAATGATTGAAAAATATCTGGAACTGATCAATTCTGCCGAAGCATTTTATACCGGCAGCGGAAAATATGATGAAGCACTCAATAGAAAGAACAATAAGAAAAATGGCATTATCCCGGTCAAAGCCGAAGATAAAAAAGAACCTGATGCAGAAAAAGAAAGATTGAAAGAATTTGATAGAATTGTTAAAGAAGTATCGGAATGCAGATTATGCGGACTTTCGGAAAAAAGAAAAAATGCTGTGCCGGGGACAGGCCCTCTTGATCCTCTTGTGATGGTTATCGGAGAAGCCCCCGGAGCTGAAGAAGATGAACAGGGCCTTCCGTTCGTAGGCAAAGCAGGAAAATATCTTGATAAATGGCTTGAAGCAATTGATCTGTCGCGCGGCAAAAATGTATTTATCGGAAATATAATAAAATGCAGGCCGCCCGCGAACAGGGATCCTCTGCCTGAAGAATGTAAAAAATGCTCATCTTATCTGTTCAGACAAATTAATATTCTCAAACCAAGAGCTATTCTTTCAGTCGGAAGGATATCTTCACAGTTCCTGCTCAAGGCTGAAGCAGGAATAGGAAAATTAAGGGGCAAGGTTTATTATTTCAATAATATACCGCTTGTTCCCACCTATCATCCTGCAGGTGTTTTAAGAAATCCCCAATACAGAAAAGATGTCTGGGAAGATCTGAAACTGCTCAGGGAAGAGCTGTGAAATATATTGAAGTAGTTTTTAATATTCCGCTGGACAGAAGTTTTACATATTCATGCAAAAGCGAAGCGGATGTATTGACAGGCAGAAGGATTGTTGCTGATTTCGGCAGACGACAAATGACAGGCATGGTTATCAGCGAATGTAATGAAGTACCGGATGTTGATTTTGAAATAAAGGAAATCCGGAAAACAGTTGATGAAAAACCGCTGTTCGGAGAAGGAGAAATTGCACTTGCCGGCTGGATTTCGGAAATGTATCAGTGCTCAATCGGCGAAGCTCTTTCGCTTATGCTTCCCGGCGGTAAAAAAGAGAGTTCCGAACCTGCAGTAATATTCAATGATGATGAGGATTTGAAAAACCATGAACTTGATGAACAGCAGATAAAGGCCATAGATAACTTTTTCAAATCCGATACACGCGATTTCTATCTCTGGGGAATTACAGGATCAGGCAAGACAGAAGTATATCTTTCAATCGCAGAAAAAATTCTCGGCCAGGACTATGGTGTGATTTATCTTGTACCTGAAATTTCGCTGACCCATCAACTTGTCCGCGAAGTTGCCAGAAGATTCATGGGGAATATAGCTGTAATTCATTCAGCAATAACACCAAGTCAGAAACTTGCGGAATGGAAAAGAATTAAAAGCGGAAATGCCCGCTTTGTAATAGGTGCAAGAAGCGCAGTATTTGCACCGCTGGAAAATCCCGGTCTGTTTATAATTGACGAAGAACATGACGGTTCATATAAATCAGGTTCCACTCCGAGGTATAATGCAAGACAGGTCGCAATGAAGCGGGCGGCAATGTTTGATGCGCGATGTATATTCGGAAGCGCTACTCCAAGTCTTGAAACATACAATCTGATAAAAAACAAACGCATAGCTTTCTCGGAAATGAATAAAAGGCTTTCAGGCGGACATCTTCCGGAAATTGGGATAATTGATATGCGAAAAGAAAAAAAAAGCATATCAAAAGAACTGTCACGTGAAATTAAGACAACTGTACAGAACGGCAAACAGGTAATCCTTTTTCTTAACAGGAGAGGATTTTCCTATTTTTTTCACTGCAGGACCTGCTCATATGAAATGAAATGCAGACAGTGTTCGGTTTCCCTGACATATCATAAGGAAAGCAACAGGATGGTCTGCCATTACTGCGGTTTTAATCAGGACCCTGTACAGCAATGTCCTGAATGCGGTTCTCTTGATATAGGCTATTCCGGATTCGGCACAGAACTTATCGAGAATGAAATAAGGACAATATTTCCGGAATTCAGGTCAGTCAGGGTTGATACGGATTCTGTAAAAAAGAAAGGTGAACTCCAGAAGATACTGAATGATTTCCGTAACAGGAAATACGATATTCTTTTAGGTACACAGATGGTTGCCAAAGGACTCAATTTCCCGGGGGTTCAGCTTGTGGGAATTGTGAATGCCGACAATGGTCTTCATCTGCCGGACTTCCGTGCCCAGGAAAGAGTATTTTCGCTGATAAGCCAGGTTTCCGGACGATGCGGCAGATTTATGCCGGACGGCAAGGTAATTATTCAGACTTTCTGTCCGGAGAATGAAGCAATAAAATATGCGGCGGCTGGTGAAATCAGGAAATTTTATAATAAGGAGCTTGAAATACGTAAAGTTCTCAATTTCCCTCCTTATACCAGAATGGCCAGAATCGTAATAAGGGGAAAGAAGAAAAACGAGGTCAGAACAACAGCTGCTGACATAACTTCAACAATAAAAAATGCTGTTTCTGGAAATACAGAAATTATGGGACCGTCAGAATGCGCAATAGCAATGATTTCAGGTAATTCAAGGTATCAGATTATAATAAAATCTGACAAACTGGCAAATGTTCTGAATGCTGTTTCATGTGTCCGTGAAAAGATACCGAAAAACAGCAAGTGCTATATTGAATATGATATTGATCCGCTTAACCTGCTTTGAATGTTTGACCATTTTTTATAAATTTTGTAATATTTTTATATGAATATTATTACTATCGGTGATCCGGTTCTTGAACAGAAAGCTGCTTTGATACCGGAAATTGATGAAAAAATAAAAAAACTTGCAGGCGATATGATTGATGCGATGCATAATGGTAATGGAATCGGACTTGCAGCACCTCAGGTTGCTGTTTTAGCAAGAATGTTTGTATGCCATGTACAGGGAGATACTCCAAGGGTATTCATAAATCCTGAAATAATAAACACAAGTCAGGAAACTGTCAGTTATGAAGAGGGCTGTCTGAGTATTCCAGGCGTATATGCTGATGTAATAAGGCCTGCCCGGATAAAAATACAGGCATGGAATGAAAACGGGAAACCATTTACGCTGGAAGCTCAAGGCATACTGGCCAGGGTAATCCAGCATGAATATGACCATCTTAACGGCAGGCTTTTCATTACATATCTGGATGAAAAAAAAAGACAGCGTCTTCTGAAAAACTATAATAAAAAGAAAAAAGCATGAAAATAATATTTGCAGGTACTCCTTCTATTGCAGTACCGGTACTTAAGGTGCTGGCAGCAGAGTTTAATGTCTGTGCAGTACTGACAGCTCCGGATGCTGTCAGCGGGCGGGGGAATAAAATTGAACAGAGTGCAGTAAAAAAAGCAGCACTTGATCTGGGAATTCCCATAATTTCACCTGAAAAACTGGGTTCTTCTGCCAGGGATGAAGTCTCATCATATAAACCGGACATGCTGGTCTGTTTTGCCTACAGAAGAATATTCGGACCGAAGTTTATGGCTCTTTTCCCGGAGGGCGGACTGAATATACATCCGTCACTTCTCCCAAAATACAGAGGACCTTCACCGGTTACAGCTGCAATACTTAACCGGGACAAGTCAACCGGAATCTGCGTTCAGACAATTGAAAGGGAAATGGATACCGGTAATATTATAACATCCGTAACAATCGGACTTGATTATACAGAAACAACCGAAACGCTTAATGAAACAATTGCCGAAATGACGGCTGAAATAATTCCTGATGCAGTAAAATCCTATCTGGACGGCGAAAAAGGGCAGAATCAGGATAATGATAAAGCTACATACTGCGGCATAATTAAAAAAGAAGACGGCTTAATTAACTGGAAAAAGGATGTTTTAAGAATCGAAGCCATGGTAAGAGCATATTATCCCTGGCCGAAAACATTTACATTTCTTAAAAGTAAAAGGCTGTCAATTATCAGCGCGACGGTATATGATACTCAAAAGATCGATACAGTGCCCGGAACTGTACTGGGTCTGGACAAAAAAGCCGGAATTTTGATACAAACAGGGAAAGGAATAATTGCAGTCGGTAATTTACAGATTGAAGGCAAGAAAGCTATGGACTGGAAATCCTTTATAAACGGTCAGAATGATATATTACAGTCTATACTGGGAGATGAGAATACGTGAGAGTATTTAGAACAAGATCAGCACGACCTGCCGAACCAGGCAAGGTATTTATCCGTTATTCATTATTTATTTCACTGGGTCTTATTATTGTAATGCTTCTTATTACCGGAATAATTTATTTAATTACTCTTGAAGGCGCGGAAAAAGTAAAAGTCCCTGATATCGAAATGATGGAAGCTGTTGAAGGAATAATGGAGCTTCAGATAAAACATCTTTTGCCCTATGTGCAGTGTGTTTACACAAGCGATGATTCTGACAAGGGATTGATAATCAGCCAGAGCCCATCATCCGGTACAACAATACGGGCCGGAGCCCGTGTCACCATACACGTCAGCCAGGGCAAATTTGTCGATGAACTGGAAGATTATGTCGGAAGATCTTTTGATATAGTTAAAAACGAAATATACAGCTATTATCCTGAAGTAACGATACTTCCTCCGACAGAAGTAATACATGAATCTGAATACGGCACGATTCTTGAACAGTCGCCGCTGCCCGGAGAAAAGATAACCGCTGATACCGAACTGAAGTTTGTAATAAGCAAGGGCCAGCAGGGAGAAATAATTGTTGTGCCTGATCTTGCATTGATGGATTTTAATCAGGCAATTATGCAGTGCATAAGAAGCAATCTGACCTTTTATTTCACTGTGAGTCAGAGCCAATCAGCCGCTAATGCCGGCAAAGTAATAAAGCAGACCCCTGCAGCCGGAGAAAAAGTACAGAAATATACACAAATTGAAATAGAAATCGGAAAACCCGCTGAAATTGAGGAAGGAAAAGTATTCGGAATTTTCCAGATTGACATGAATATTCTTGAAGTTGCCGTTACCCTGAATGTTGAAAAAGTAAATGTTGACGGAAGTTCAAAGCTTATTTACTCAATGAAGCATCCAGGCGGCCTTATAAGTTTTCCATATGTAGAAATGCCCGGAACTGTCTTTAAGGTTTATAAAAATGATACTGAGATATCTTCATATATTGTTACGGGTAATTAGCATATTCCTGTTGATTTCATGTGCTTCAGCAATAACCGAAGACAGCAATTTAAAATTCCTTGAGCCGGCAGAGACTAATGCAGAAAACTTTTCGATTGAACTGGGTACAGATAAGGTAATTCCGGGGAAAAGTTATAAGCTGGATGTTGTGCTTTATGACAGCAGCATGAAAATTATTCCCGGAAAAATTGCTCCCCGGTATTTGTCTGTCATATCCGAAAATAATTCATTTACTGTTGAAAATAACATTGTCACCGCCTCTTCAGATATTTTGAAATTTATTGAAGACGGATACCGCCTTACAGTAGGAATAGAAAACTCGGGACTTGCTCCGGAGTCAGCGAAATTTGATTTTGAAATTGCATCTCCTGAAAATATGCAGATTAACAGCAGGAGACCTGTATTTGAAAGTGCATTTTATGATATCTCAGAAATATCCGGAAGATTCAATGATGTATATATACTTGTTCATGAAAAATCTACAGGGACCTGTTTTCTTGCTCCTCCAATGCCGATGGATATATATCTTGGAGAGATGACCGAAAGAGTGATCATCCTCTATACCCTGAATTCAAATCTTTTCTCATTTATAAACTTTTATCAGGCTGAATGCATAAATAAAGAGGTCAGGACTGCATGGAACGGACTGAAAGTAAAAAGTCCGCTTGATACTACCGATTTGATGTTTACCGAAATGGAAGGTTATAATTTTAAAAGAGAATATCTCAGAAACAGTTTTTAGCTTAATTAAATATCAGGATTACAGGAAACCTGTTCAGCAACAAGAACAAGTGTTAACGGATCAAAGCCGGATATAATGACATCCGTAAAATCATTTAGGGAAGCGCAGCTGTTTTTTAAAACAACAGGGACATAATACTCCCCGTAACCGCTCTTTTCACCCTTATCGTTTTCAATAAGAATTTTTTCGGGGCTTTGAAGCAGTTTTTTCCTGTATTTAATTTTTTCTTTTTCTGCAGCATTCCTTATTATTTCAGACCTGTCCTTTTTTATTTTTTCAGGAATTTGATTATCCATTTTAGCAGCCGGAGTCCCTTTCCTTACCGAAAATGGAAAAGTATGGACATGTCCAAAATTAATATCAGAAACTGCATCAAGAGTTTTCCTGAAATCATCATCAGTTTCACCGGGAAAGCCGACCATAATATCGGTAGTAAAATTGAACAGAGGATGTCTGCCCCTTATCCGGCTGACAAAATCAGAATAAGATGCATAACAGTACTGTCTTTTCATTTTTTCAAGAATGCTTTCAGATCCGCTCTGCAGACAAAGATGAAGATGACGGCAAAGTTTCTGATGACTGAATAAATCTATCAGTCTGTCGTCAAGATTATCAGGCTCAATTGAAGTAATGCGAAGCCGGAAATCACCTTCGATTTCAAGGATTTTTTCAACAAGATGTGAAAATGTTATATTTTCGTATTTGTATCTGGAAATATTAATACCTGTAAGTGTGATTTCCTTATATCCGGATTCTATCGTTTTTTTAACCTGTTCAATGACTTTGCCGAAAGGCATACTGATTTCTCTTCCCCTGACAAATGGAATAATACAGAATGAACAGAAATTGTTGCATCCATCCTGGATCTTGACTGTACCGCGTGTGTGATAAATACGGTTTGATACAGGAAAATCGAATACTCCTGATTCGGGCAGTGAAAAAGCCTCTCCCTTAATATGTGAATCGACAATGCTGAAGATATTCTGTTTTTGACTGTTGCCAATAAAATAATCAACGGAACTGTTTTCTATATTGCCTTTACAGGCGTCGACAAAACAACCGGTGACCACAGTAAGGGCATTTTTTGCTGAAATGCGGTTTATAATATTCCTTGATTTTCTGTCACTCCGTCCGGTAACAGTACATGTGTTTAAAATATATATATCTGCTTCATCATCGAAATCAACAATTGAATATCCGGAATCACTGAACTGAGTTGCAAGAGATTCTGTTTCAAATTGATTCAGCCTGCATCCAAGGGTATGAAAGGCAATACGAAATTTATTCATCACTTGCCTTTGAAAGCATTTCACCCTCCATGGAAAGGGCAGATGCAGAAGTGATGCGGACATTTACAAAATTGCCGGAAAGACTGCTTTCGCCTTGGAATCTTATGATAAACCTGCCCTCTGTCTTTGATGTCAGATAGCCCGGCTTTCTGTCGGGACCTTCCACCAGGACCGTAAACGTTTTGCCGATCAAAGCTTTATTTAATTCGAATGAGATGCGCTGAAGGTCTGAAGATAAAATCTGAAATCTGTGTTTTTTTTCATTAATATCAACCGTATCATCCCATTTTGAACTTACCGAACCGGGCCTTGGAGAATACATCGCTATATATGCCATATTGAATTTTATTTTTTCAAAAGCCTTCCTTGTATTTTCAAATTGCTCAGAAGTTTCACCCGGAAAACCGACGATTACATCAGTAAAAAGGGAAGCATCGGGAATTATTTGTCTGATGCTGTCTATTGTTGCATTAAATTTCTTCATATCATACTTTCTGTTCATTTTTCCAAGGATTGTGTCATCGCCGGATTGAAGGGGAAGATGTATCCATTCGGCAAGGCATTTATATTTCTTTATGTTTTCAAGGACTGAAACTGACATATCTCTTGGATGAGGTGAAGTAAAATATGTCCAGAATCCGGAAGAT
>CAZKOK010000083.1:0-1670 GCA_964554355.1 uncultured Spirochaetia bacterium
TTTAAATTGATTTATATTTTTTATTCTTGTGATATTATATTACTGACCGCGTTATAAATTCGGGGGTCGAAATTTTTGCGGGAGTAAGGATTATTTCATGAAAAAATTGTTATTTATTATTGTTTTTACACTTTTACTGACTGCGGTTTTTGCGCATGATATGAACGTACTTCTTCTTGATGCTGCTGCTGAAAATGATGTCAAATCAATGGACACTTATATCTTTCAGGGTGCTGATATCAATACGAGGAATATGGAGGGATATACCCCTCTGCTGATCGCTGTTCTGCGCGGAAATTATGAGGCAGCCTATTATCTGGTGCGCGCAGGCGCAGACCTGGAAATATCAAGTCCTGCCGGGTTTACGCCGCTTATGATTGCTTCCATGAGAGGATACAGCGACATAGCCAAGCTGCTTATTGATAACAATGCAAATGTTAATGCAGAACTTAAAAGAGGTCTTACGGCGTTAATGCTTGCAGCCGGGAAAGGGGAAGCAGTGATTGTAACAATGCTTCTTGATGCCGGTGCCGATCCGCAGGCTGAAGATGATTTCGGGCTTTCGGCAATGGAACTGGTTCAGGGTATTTCTGACGAACTTGCTGATGCATCCACTGTCATTATTACGCTTGATGAACCGGAAGAAGTTGCAGCCCTTGGCAATACTGCTGATAACGAAGAGGATACCGTGACGGCGGAAGTCATAAGGGTTGAATCTGTTGATTCAATAGATGAATCAGAGATAAATCTCGGACCGGCGGATGACGTATTGTCCGCAGACGGCGGTACGATGGAAGAGGTTTCCCTGAGTGGAACAGCTGAAACAGAAGACGAGGGAGCGGCTGACGTCACAGCAGAAGAAAGTGCAGAAACCGGGATGACAGAGGTTTCTCTGGATTCAGCCGAAGGCTATACAATTGATGATGTAAATGATGCTATCAGGAATAATGACTGGCTTCTTCTTGATGCAATGTCTTCTGTTGCCGGTCTTGATCCGAACCAGCTGGGTTCCGACGGGGTTGCGCCGGTGCATCTGGCTGTAACAATGGATCTTCCGGAAGTAATCACTTTTCTTGCTGCAAACGGCGGAGATCTCGAACTGCTTGACAGTACAGGCAGGTCTCCCATGTATTATGCTGTAAGCAGCGGTAATGACGATATTATAAATCTGCTTATCGAAAACGGCGTTGACATGAAAACCGATCAATCGGCCGGTGATCCTCTGCTTTTTTCTGCAGTCAAAACCGGGGATCCAAATATTGTCGATCTTGTGCTGAGTGCAGGCGTTGATGTGAATGAAAAAAACAACAAGGGAATGACCGTTCTTATGGCGGCTGCTGAAGACAATAACTTTATGATCGTCCAGCTGCTTGTTTCCAAAGGCCACGCTGATCCTTCAATTACGCATTCAAGCGGAATGAAGGCAGCCGACTATGCAGAAGATGAAAAAATAAAAACATACCTGAACAACCAGGAAGGCGGAGCATGAAAAAAGCTGTTCTGCATTTTGTCAGAACAGCTTTTTTTATTCAGGATTCTATTGCCCCTGCATGGCCTCAAGCGCGGCCTGATATCCGGCCTGGAACGCTTCACTGTAGGCTTCCTTGAATCCGTCCCTGAAGCCGGCAGAATAGCCTTCATCGTATCCGGTATAATAGTCATCATAGTAA
>CAZKOK010000083.1:1770-10597 GCA_964554355.1 uncultured Spirochaetia bacterium
TCATCATCATAGTAATCATCATCATAGTAATCATCATCATAGTAATCATCATCATAGTAATCATCATCATCTTCTGCATAATCATCAAAAACAAACTCAACCGATGAGGTTGCCGAAAGATCCACTTCCCACTTTTTGTAGTAATCTTCATCCGTATCAACCAGCTTGAAATCGAAATAGTATTCATTAGATATGTCGACTTTTATTACAAATTTATCGCCCCATTCAATTACCTGGCCGTTTTTCAGGAAGTTTTCGCCCCAGTCATCCGAAGTAGACGGCGAAGCATATATTTCCTTAACCGGATATTCAGTGTTATTGAGAATTGTAATTTCTTTTTCCTGTGCTGCGGCTGTACCGGCTAAAAGGATAAAGATGATCAGCGTTGTTAAGAGTTTTTTCATTTCTCCCTCCTCTTTGTGACTGATAATTTATATTATTAATTCACATTAATCAAAGTATACAGCAGAGTTATCAGCAATTCTATTTTTAATGATGGTTATTTTTACTATAATATAATTACAGAGTACTTATGAAAATATTAAACAGGAAAAAAGGAATAATGCAGCAGATAAAGACTCTTCTTGATGCAGGATCAAAATGCCTTGATCTCTTCAGAGAGTATTTTACATATTTTCTGGAAAACGGACCGACAGACCAGAGTTATGAAAAAGCCCTGAGGGTGCATGATGCGGAATCACGTATTGATGATATTGTCCGTGGAATTGAAAAGGAACTGCATTATTATTCCCTTATACCCGAATCAAGGGCCGACATTCTTGCCGTTCTTGATGCATATGAGAAAATACCTGACAATCTTGAGCATGTCTGTTTTGATATGTCGCTTCAGCAGATATCAATTCCGGAAGAGCTTCGCGAAAGTTTTGACAGACTGGTAGATATTAATGTCGAAGCAGGGCGATTATCGGTATCGGTCTGATAAACGGGCAGCATGATTTCAGCAGTCTTGATAAAGTTGTTCTCTGCTGGATAGGAACACCGCTGGGTACAATCATTGTTTCCATTGTTCTGTATCAGCTTATCGGGAAGATCCTTGAGAAAATACCGATGCATATATTTGCCAGAGACCGGCTGCTCAGGTACGGACTTGTACTGGCCGGGGCCTACGGGGCGTATGCTCTCGGTGCCAATAATGTTGCCGATGTAACAGGTGTTTATATTGAAACCGGCCAGCTTACTGTATTTCAGGCGGCGCTGCCGGGAGTTCCTGTTTCTTCATCGCAGGCGATTATAGGTGCTGTTCTCGGGATCGGACTCTTGAAAGGCGTTCAGACTATAAGTAAAAAGACCCTGCTGTCGATTTTATCAGGATGGATTGCCTCGCCGGCAGTGGCGGGCATTTTTGCCTATACGATTTACGGCCTGGCATACTAAAATGATAATTCGTTTTTTTGTATATGAATTTTACAAAATCAGATGGGTACATCCTGCCATTTGCCGTCAAGCAGGATACGGACATCCTTATAGCCGTATTCCCTTAACAGCTCATAGGCTTCCCTGAAATAAAAATTTATGTGTTCGGGATTATGCGAATCAGCATTAACCATCATGGGAATATTTCTTTTCCGGCATTCTCTGACAATCCAGTCTGACGGATAAAGCTGATCCGTTGCGCCGCGGGCAATTCCGCCGGAATTGATTTCAATTATTACATCTTTTTTGGCGGCGGCATCCAGAGTTTCCAGAACATGGTTTCTGTACCATTTTTCGCTTTCATCAAGATATCCGAATTTTCGGTTTTTCTTTTTAATCAGATCGATATGACCCAGGATATTGAATTTATGTTCTGAAAGCATCCGGCGGATCAGGCAGTAATAAGCACCCGAAAAATCGCGAAAAGAACCGGAAAAAGTATTTTCAAGGAGGGACAGGAACATTTCATCCGGACCGTCGACAGCAAGCAGGTTTCCTGTTTCGGCACAATCAAGCATATGAACGGAACCGATAGTGTAATCAAGGCCCAGGTCTGAAAATTTTCCTGATGATGGACCGGTTTTACCGGGAATATAATCTATCTCCAGTCCTGTATATACCTGTATTTTCCCGGCATATTCCTTTTTCAGGTTTTCCACAGTCGACAGATATTTCCCAAGGTTTTCTTCTTTCATTGTCCAGCTTTCACCCTCAAGCGGAGCATGAGCTGAAAAACCGTAGGCAGAAAACCCGAGTTTTACGGCCTGATCCAGATATTCATGGGCTTCTCCCTTGCCGTCGCAGAGGTTGAAATGTGAATGAAAATTACTTAGGATCATTTATCTGCTCCCGGGTGGCTGAATTTTATTCTCCCGATATTCGGAAAATTGTGCTAACATTTATTATATGAAGAAATTATTCTTTTTTATTTTGTTTGTTTTGTCAATGGCTGCAGTTTATGGACAGCTTAATGACTGGACCTTTCGCATACAGGATAATGAATATGAATTCGGGATAGTCTGGAATGCATATACTCCCGGGTTTTATGAGTATTCCAGGTTTGAAACATTCTGGCCGGTTATCTCGCTTCTTGCCGGACACAGAGAAAATCCGGACCTTGCTGGATATTCCGATTTATTCAGGGTTTACGCAGAGAATGAAATGTTTTTTGCTGAACTTGAAGTCAGGGCGGACAGACCGGGGGTTGTTTTTTCCGGGAAAGAGCCTGCAGCTCTGATTGAAAAGATCCAGGAATACTTAAGAAGCAGATACAACATGAGAGGACCGCTTCCTCCGGACATTAGGATTTACAGATTAAATGTCAGATCGGAGAATATTGTGATAAAAAGGCATTTCAGGGATTCAATTCAGGAAAGCTGGTGCCTGATACGTCCGGTTGATGAAGAAAAGCTCCAGGAAATGCATAACCGCAGCATAAATTTTATTGATCTGGAAAAATGTTTCCGGTTTATGGAAGAGTTCAGGGATAATAATTTTATTGTGGATTCCCTGAATGTAAATCCGGATAATATACATGATTTTATCGTTTCAGAGTGAAAGCAGCCTTTCTTTCAGTTCGGTATACGGAAAAAGTTTTGAAAAATCCATAAGTCCTGACAGGGCGAATGAATCAAGCCGGACCCCGGATTCCTCGAATACCGCCGTAGGATTCAGTCCTCCGATTACTACTACTCCGGAACAGCCTTCTTTAACCGGAATATTGTAAAGAGGCATGCCCGGTTTTCCTATTGTCTGAAATGCTCCAAGGCCGATCAGGTCCAGTTTGTCTGCCAGCTCAACAACCAGCTCATAGCTGTCAGCCGGTATTTCCCTGAAACCGGCACCGATAAGGCCGTTTCCCGAACTGATTACGCCAAGATAGTTGGTCATTCCGCTTCTGATAAAAAGGGAAAGCGGATTGATGCTTGATCCGTTATAGTGAATTAATTCAACAAATCTGCGCGGCTTGCTGTCAACGAACTCAAGCAATCCCGAAAAAATAGACTGCGCAGGCACTCCATGTTTCAGCAATACTCCATTTAATGTTACAGAACAGACGGTGCACAATCCTGTTTTCCCTTCGGGTATTGTAATATTTCCTGTATTTTCACCGGGATTAAGCAGCCCTACAAGAGTTCCCATGGCAAAACCCTTTTCAAAAACAGCTGTAATTTTATCAAGGTATTTCAGAAGAATTTCCCGGTCGATTATTGTTGTATTTACTATTACTGTTCCTGAACGCGTGTAGAGATCGAAATTCATTTTAAATGTGGCCTGGTCAATTCTGGCAGACATGAATCCGACACGTTCAAGCAGATTTTCAGCGCCGATTTCCTGAAGACCCAGAGATGTTATTATCCGGCCTTTTTTGCCTAATTGTCTGGTTAATCCTTCTGAATCAAGTTCCAGAAGGTAAAGCCTTACTGTTCTTTCGCTTATGCAGATGCCGTTTTCTCCCAGTAATCCGGTAATTTTTTTACCGCTTAACGGTATGGCCGATTGCTTCAAAGTTTCAAGAATAGACAGTTTTTTGTTGTTTTTCTTGTTAAACATTGGCATAAATTTCCTGTTGGTGAATTATATTGTACAGCACATTCTACAGTGAATCGACTGATTAGCCAATGACTGCTGTGATAAAACCGGCAATTAATTGCCAATTTAACGGCATGCTCTGTAATAAAAACAATTATAAATTTTAATATGACATACAGATGTCAGGCTAATATAATAAACTATGTGTCAGGAGGATGATTATGATTGAATTACCAGAAGCAGTTTCGCTGTCTAAGCAGATTAATGCCTGTCTCGCCGGAAAGGAAATCATCAGAGTCCTGGCGGCATCTGCTCCGCATAAATTTGCCTGGTATGCCGGAGATCCGGAAGAATACGGGAATATGCTTCCGGGGCAGAAAATTAAAAAAGCCCGGAATGCCGGAGGGATGGTTGAAATAGAACTGAATGATATGATCCTTCTGCTGATGGAGGGCGTAAATATCCGCTTTCATGAATCTTCCGCCGGCATTCCCAAAAAACACCAGCTTCTGGTTCATTTTTCCGATTCTACAGCCCTTTCCTGTTCCATACAGATGTATGGAGGTATATGCTGTTTTTATCCCGGTAAATATGAAAATGTTTATTATGATACTGCAAAAAAGAAACCGGATCTGCTTTCTGATGAATTTTCCGAAGGATATTTTTCCGGGCTTATTGATAATAAGGAAATGTCAAATCTTAGTGTTAAAGCTTTCCTGGCCACAGAGCAGAGGGTGCCGGGTCTTGGAAACGGGATTCTTCAGGAAATTCTTTATGAAGCTATGGTCAATCCGAAAAGAAAAATCTCAAGCCTTTCACCGGAAGAAAAAAAAGGCATTTTTAAGGCTTTAAAAAATACCGTAAAAAGAATAGCGGACCTTGGCGGAAGAAATACCGAAAAGGACATATTCGGCAGACCCGGAGGATTTTCAACAAGAGCAAGTAAAAATACAGTCGGAAAACCCTGCGGCCGCTGCGGTTTTCCTGTTGTAAAATCGGCCCACATGGGCGGAAGCGTGTATTACTGTGAAACCTGTCAGCCTCTGTAATTATGGATTATTTTATGAAAATTTCAGAATAGTTTTGTTGTTTTTATGATTATCTCATGTTAAAGTATTTTCAGAAAAAATATTCTTTGCGGTAGAAAATCATGAAAATCACGGAAAATATCCATTTTTTTGAAGGCGATTATATCGATAAAACGAAAACAAAATACTCGGATTATTACAAAGGTATCGGTTCTTCGAATTTCATAATTCTGAAAGGGAAGGAACAGGTATTAATTGATTCCGGTATTCATGTCGGCCCTCATATTCCCAGGCTTAACCGGCAGCTTGTGAAAGAGGGCATACATCTGATTAATACAAGCAAAGTTGTTTTTTCACATGCCCATCCGGACCATGTGCTTTATGCAAAAAAACTTTCCCGGCAGAAAAATATTGAATTCTATATCCATAAACATACCGAACCCCAGACAATCAGTTCGGATTATTTTTTTGAGTCTTTTTTCAATTTCCCGATTTCCATTCAGCGTGAAGTATATAAAATGCCGAAGTATTTTCTTAAATTATATCTGAAGTGCATCGGGTATAATTTCAGATATCTGAAAATCAAGGCATTCTTTGAGGATGAATTTCCCTTTGATTTTGAAATTCCGATAGAGCCTGTACATATGCCGGGACATACTACCGGTCATATCGGTTTTTATTTTCCTACTGAAAAGATTTTTTATTCTGCAGATCTCTTTGACACGCGGTCAAATCCCGGGGCAAGTATCGGCAGTTCCGATTCCGATTACCTTGCCGCGCTGAATGATATTGAACGGGTAAGCAGGCTGGATATTGAAATCATGCTTCCCGGTCATGGAAGGCCGATATTCGGAAAGAAGGAAATAAAGGCTTTTCTGAATCAGCTGATGATAAATACCAAACGTTATCCCAAAATAATTCTTAAAAAACTGCCGTCCGGAAAAGATGATGCGGTTACCTTAAGCAAGCTTACGAGAGAAATTTATCCTGATTCGATAGCCTGTAACGGCTTTATCAGACACATAATTACATATAACTGCCTGAAGCATCTTCAGCGTGAAAAAAAGGTCGGCAGCTATTACAAAAACAGGGTTTTTCACTGGTACAAAGAAAGAGGCGGCAGCAGTGAAATGAAAAACCGGCATTTTTCATGATGCGTTTATTTTTCGGTTTTTTCTGTGCAGTTTCGAAAAATCTTTTCTGCCAGCCATCCTGAAGAGAAGATAAAACAGGCTTAACAATGTCCCAAAGCCTATTACAAATGACCATATACTTTTTCTGCTTCCTGAAACAAGTAAAATATGAAATGCTTCTTTTATAACTGCACCTGGATTTGTAAAAATGTCCCAGCTGTTCCATCTTAAAAATCTTCCGAGATAAATACCCAGAGCCGAAAGATAAATGAAAAATATAGACATTACTCCGGCCCGGGCGGGTCTGATTTTTTCTGAAAGCACTTTCTCTATAAGCAGCAGACTGACATATCCGAAAAGCAGACCGGTCAGCCCAAAGCATGAGAGGAGCAGAAAATCAAGGAGGGCCGGAACACGGGGATCACTGTCGAGGTGAATCAGATCTGTCAGAATATACGGCGCGTTCGGGAAAAAAACCAGCCACAGAAAAATAAAGATGAATAAAAACGCCTGTTTCATGTTTTTGCCGACGTATAATATTCCGGCGACAAGCCATGGAATAAAAGCCAGAAACAGGTTCCAGAGAAGGAACCGGAATCTGAATGAATCGGCAAGGGCCATTCTTGTAAAAAGCAGGATTAAGGAGAGCCCGCCAAGTACAAGAAGAGTTATTGTGGTTTTGAATTTTAAAAGGCACAGCAGTCTGTCTTTCATGTTTCCTCCTTAAAACAAGGTTCCTGATATTAAGGAGTATAAAAATAAAAAAAGGCTGAAATATGTCGGAAAAATGAAAAATCAGCAGCCCGAATCAGGGCTGTTCTTTTCTGAAGACAGCGTATTTTAAATCGTCATACCATTTGCCGTCTTTATACCGGCTTTTTTTAAATTCACCTTCCTTTTTCATCCCGCATTTTATCATTATTTTTTCGGATGCTGTATTTCTTTTATCGCAGCTTGCAATGATTTTATGTACAGGGAAATTTTCGAAGCAGTAATCAATTAACAGGCCGGCTATCTCAGTTGCATATCCCTTACCCCTGAACTTTTTAAAAAGGAAATATCCGATTTCAATAATACCACCCGGCTGGAAAAGCTTATGAATTTCAAAGCCGCAGTCGCCTATATAGACATCATTTTCCATTAAAACAGCAGCATAAATAAAAAGTCTTCTTTCAGGATTTTGCTGTTCATTTATAATCATATTAAATTCTTTCCTGCCGTCTTCTTCTGTTTTTGCCGTATTCAGAAGCGACATGCTGCGGACTTCGGGATCCGAAACAAGACTGTAGAAATCGTTGAAATCTCCAGGTACATATTCGCGAAGATAAATTCTTTTTCCTTCTGTGATCATGACCTGCAATATTAGCAGTAATTAATAATTATATAAAGACGCAGTTGCAGATATATGATTTTATCCGGGCTTTTGTTAATATAGGTTATAAATGAAAAGACTGAATATTTTCCTTTTATTTACGTTTTTGTTGATACATTCCCCTGTATATGCCCAGACGGGTTCTGAAGACAATACAGTACCCAAAGGACCTTTGATCGGGAAGAATCTTTATCTGCCCTTTGCCATATATTATACATATCCCGGATTTCCGGCGCAGCCGGCAGAAGATGGAGCGGCCGGAAGTCTTGTTTCTGTCTATTATCTGAATGATATAAAAACTGTCGGAACGGAAGATATTTTCGGTAATCCTGTCTATTACACAATACAGGACTATGAAAGTATGATTATTGAAAACAGCTTTTTCTGGCAGGCAGCTCCGTTATGGCAGTTCGGAGCAGCAGTAAGGGTTCAGGCATTTTACGTCGGTTTTCTTGATGCCCCGATTGAATGGTTTCATCAGCTTTTCGGTTTCCCGAATGAGGGACGCAGCTATATAGCAATGAATCAGATAAATATAGATGTAACGAATAAAAATAATGTGAATATCATGCTTGATCATTCGGCTTTTGCATTCGGCGATATGGATATATGGGTACGATGGAGTTTTTTCAGCGGCCGGGAAATATATCTGGCTGCGCTTGCCGCTGTAAAACTTCCGACGGGAGCTCTTTCAGGGATAAGCGCCGTCAGTTCGGGTTATCCGGACCTGGCTTTCCAGTTTCTTGCCGACTGGCATCCGCTGGATCTGTTCTCATTTTACGGACAGGCCGGATTGACTGTTCCGGCCGATTCATTCTGGCCCGGGTCTGAATCAGATCCGTATCCGTTTTTCCAGGGAATGATATGTACGGAATTTCACCCGGACAGAACCTATTCAGTAATTCTTCAGATTAATTTCAAGACGCGGGTATTGTCCGGATACGAACTGCATTTTTTATTCCAGCAGACAGACAGGCTGTCTCTTCCGCAGTTCAATATTCTGATCGGAATAAAGTGGCATATAAAGGGCCTGCTCTGGCAGGCTTATATTGAAGAAGATGCAATAACAAATCAGGGGGCTGATATAACTTTTAATTTAAGTGCAGGCTGGAACTGGTAAATCAGAATTTATGTTCAGCCTGTTTTTCAATAAACTGCTTCAAGTTTTCTAACAAACTCAAACGATAAATCAAATGAAATAATCTGCCACCACCCAACAAATTTGTTTTCCAAACGAACTGCTTTTTTTCATCAGTTGCCCAATCGTGGAGTACAAGATGCCGGTCGTAGTGATCTATTTCAAAGGCAATTTTCTTTTCTATGACAGT
>CAZKOK010000084.1:0-3425 GCA_964554355.1 uncultured Spirochaetia bacterium
GATTTTCATATTCTTTGGCAAATTCCGTTACGACTTTTTTTTGTTCATTATTTAAAAAAGAAATCATTTTCATACATGATTCCATTATCCAGTCAGCTTCATTTTCTATGACATTGTCCATCGAATCCATCAGTAAAGGAAAAACTTCTTTTGCTGCTTCTTTTGAAAGCCTGCCATACTCTCCGAGAAACATATCTGCGCAGGAAACAAGGCATAGCTGGCCTTTTACTTTTTCAAAGATATACTTCTTTGCGTATTTTATTGCCTTTTTTGCCATTTCAGGCTTTATCAGGGAACATATGCCGAATACGCGCAGGATTATCCATCTTGTCTGGGGTTCTTCTACATCAAGTGCAGGGAACAGCTTCTTCAGATGCGGAGCGATCATTTCAGGCTGTTCTTTTGCAACTGCATCAACCAGACTTGCCGCAGCTGCACGAATATGCTTAACCTTTTTATCACCCGGGTTATATACAACCAGTGGTATCGCTTCTTTCAAAAGGACTCTGTCCCCATTAATTACTTTCTCAGCCAGATCTTTACTGAGTCTGTTGGAAAGTGTACCTTGATTGTTTTTAAGGTCTTCCAATAACGACATATGACCTCCCTCAGACAAACATTGAATCGTTGTACCCGGCATTCCGGAAATATATGAAAAACGGTAGTGTCAATTCTGATATATTAAGAATACACTAGAATTGTAATAATTATGATAATTATTTCAGGTTTACAGGGGAAAATTGGAAAATGGAACAGACACTTTCTTAAAAAGATCCCCGCCTTCGCGGGGATAATATAGTATTTGCTGTGATGACAAAGAAATATCGGAAAAGACAAGGTATGCACAGGAATAACAAGAGTTCCCCCATTCTGATTACCGCCTGCTCAGCTTGTACCAGTCCATTTTCCTTGTCGTTATCATCACGATCGCCAGAATCAGGAATAGCCCGATTGATCCGATCAGCAGTGAATAATCTTCATTCTGAATAACCACAAACAGAAAGATATAGGAAACAACCAGAAGTCCGGACAGGAAGGCCGTCTTCTGCCATGATTTAACAAAGAAATGGGCATAATAGGTTATCAGAAGGGTCGTAACAGTGGCGGCAAGAATGAATGCACCTGTAAACCCGGCATGTTCGGATACGGAAAGCAGAAGCAGATAAAATACGCATTCGACAGCGCCTACAAGCAGGTACTGCAGAAAATGGATTTTGAGTTTCCACAGATTTTCAAACAGGAAAAAGCAGAGGAACGGCAGAAGGATGAAAAGCAGTCCGTATTTTACCGATCTTACGGAAAGCACATAATGGTCAACAGGTGTAAAAAGATTAAACCCGAATTCTGTGGACCGGATTTTCGAAGCAATGTTCAGATTATCTGTCCAGCTATTGGGAAAGTTTCTGCCTATCGCCGGAACAAACCATTCAGCGGTAAAGCCATCTTCGCCGATATCATGTTTTACAGGCAGATAGGCGCCCCTGAAACTGGGACTGCTCCAGTCCGAATTAATTCTGACATAAGTTTTTGATCCGGTGGGTATAAAATCAAGAGATTTCCCTCCCCTCAGATCAAGTTCCAGTCTGAATGGATATGTTTCTCCCTCTTTTATTTCCGGAAGTCTTAAAAACATGGCCTGCCCGTTCACACCTGTTAGTGAAGGCCCACTTTCCAGCTTATACTGTTCACCGTTCCATTCAAATGATACTTCATCGCTTACAGCCCTCATATCATTCAGGTCAATTGAAATACCGGATTGTTCCCAGATTACCGAATCAGGATCTATATTGAGTTTTTCAAACTCGGGATACAAAAACTCACCTTCCAGCATAACAGTGATATCATAAACAGGAACCTCATAAATCCCGCGTTTTCTGATATCCGTCGTCATGCCGATTTCAGCTGTCAATGTTTCGGAAGTAAAAAAAGCATGTCTGGTTACTTCCTCCCATATGTCCTTGTCATACTGGCTTCTGTATCTCTCGATATAGGCAATTGAAATTACAGGTCCGCATATTGTCTGGTTTCCCCCATACAGATTTATTATTTCAGCTTCAACACCGATGCTTCTGCTTTTCCTCTCATAAACCAGGCTTGTTATCATGGACAGCGGTATCAGGAAAATCAGAATCATAAAAGTGAGCAAAGCCACTTTCAGGGCCATCGATACAGTCGGGTTCATAATTATTTTTTTGTTCTCCATAATTTCTCCTTTTGTAAAGATTTCTATTTATAAAAACTCCAGCGGGCTGTTTTTGGTAAAAATCATGGTAAAGTTCAGGTCAATTGTGGCGAAATTGTGACTTTTATATTCCCGGGATTTTATTTCGGGCAACTTCGTGCTAAACTTTTTGCATGTCAGTAAAAGAAATAGCAATTGTCGATGATGAAAAACATATCCGTGAAACTGTAGGGTTTGCACTCAAAAAAGAAGGCTTTATTATCAGTTCCTTTTCCGACGGCACGAAAGCCCTTGAGGCATTCGAAAAGAAACTCCCGGATCTGGCTATTCTTGATATAATGATGCCGCAGATGGATGGTCTCGATCTGTGCAGGCATATCAGGAAAATTTCGGAAACCGTTCCGCTGATTTTTCTTTCTTCAAAAGACGAGGAATTCGACCGGATTTTCGGTCTCAAGCAGGGAGCTGATGATTATCTGTGCAAGCCTTTTTCAATGCGTGAACTTGTCGCCCGCATTCATGTGCTTTTCAGAAGGATAGAATTGCTGAGTCATCCTGTGGAAGAAAAAGACCTGCTGCGTACAGGAGAGCTTGAACTTGACATCAGACGCTTTACCGCTTGCTGGAAAAAAAGCCTTCTGGACCTCACTGTAACAGAATTCCGCCTGCTTACTTCCCTGGCCCGCCAGCCCGGTTTTGTAAAAACCCGGGACCAGCTGCTTCAGGAAGCCTACCCGCATGACACCTATCTGAGCGACAGGACAATTGACTGCCACATTAAACGAATAAGAAAAAAAATAGCAGCTGTTGATCCTGATTTTTCCGAAATAGAAACAATTTACGGCATGGGATATAAATATAAAGAGGCCTGAATTGTTCAAAAAAATACTGCGTTTTTTCAGCAAGATATCCGTAAGAATCCTCCTTCTGAATATTCTGATTGTCTTTATTCCTGTGGCCAGCGTCCTTCTTCTGGAGACATATGAAAAACAGCTGCTTGCCTCGCTTGAGCATGCCCTGTATCAGCAGGGCCGCATGCTTGCTGCAGCGCTTTCGGAGAATGGCGGTCTTGATCCGGATGACTGCATGGCTCTGATAGAAAAGCTCGAAAAAAAACATGAAGCGAGAATTCGTATAGTTGACTCTGGCGGACACCTGCTTGCAGATTCAAGTCAGCTGCTTAAAGAGTCAGCTACAGAAGCATTGGCATTCGACAGATCTGCTTCAGCAGAATATGAAGAAG
>CAZKOK010000084.1:3435-10577 GCA_964554355.1 uncultured Spirochaetia bacterium
ACGAATCCGTCCTTTATAATATTGCCAGTTATCCTGTCAGGATTTTCAGGAAATATTTCATGCCGCCGCCTGAAATGCCGATGGAAAAAGGTGAATACTATTCCGAAACAGATATTCTGATGGGTTCGGAAATCCAGGCTGCTCTGGAAGGACATTATCAGGCCGCTACCCGCATCAGTTCCGGCGGTCAGGTTTCGGTTACTCTTTATACAGCCATTCCTGTAAGGGATAAGGAAAACATTATTGGCGCCGTTCTTGTTTCCCAGTCCACATACAGGATTCTCCAGGATCTCTACGAACTCAGGCTGAATATTTTCAAGATTTTTGCAGTCAGCATATTAATTGCTTTCGCAATCAGCTTTTTTCTCTCCCTGACAATCTCGCGGCCTCTTAAGAAGCTGCAGAGACAGGCCCTGCAGATAATGGACAGCAGGGGCAGGCTGACCGCTCATTTCCAGCCCAGTAAAATCAGGGACGAAATAGGTGATCTCGGAAACAGCCTGCACTATCTGACCAAGCAGGTGAACAAGCATATTCAGTTCATTGAATCTTTTTCTTCTGATGTGTCGCATGAATTCAGAAACCCGCTAGCCTCAATCAGGTCCGCAAGCGAATTACTGGCTGAAGCTGGGAAAAGGGAAGATCAGGACAAATTCGCGGAAATGATCCGCAAGGACATCAGACGTCTTGAAGGTCTGCTTGCTGATGTGCGTGAAATATCCTGCATCGATACAAGGCTTGAAGAAGACCAGAAAGAAAGGATCAGCATCTGCTCTTTTCTGACAGCCTATATTGAAAATTTCAAAAACCGTTATCCTGAAAAATGCCTGAAAATCAATGTCGAATGCAAAGAAGGCTATCTCTCGGTTGAAATAGCTGAAATCCGCCTGTACCAGGTTTTCGATAATCTGATTGGCAATGCCGCTGAATTCTCGCCGGAAAACGGAACCATTACAATCAGCCTGACTGAAGGCAGCGGCAGAATCCATATATCAATTGCTGATAACGGTCCCGGCATAGCCGATAACGAAAAGGAAAAAATATTCGAAAGGTTTTATTCCGGAAGGAAAGACGAAAACAAGCACTCCGGTCTGGGGTTGTCAATTGTGCAGGCAATAATACAGGGTCTGGGCGGATCAATTTCTGTCCGGGACAACAAACCTTCCGGATGCATTTTCAGCCTGGAATTTCCGATAAAATAACTGTCCTATTTCAGCCTTCCTTCCGCAATCTGTTTGAGAAGTTCAAGCGTGAAGTTCCAGACATGTTCAACCGATTCCGGATTTACCCTTTCGGTCGGGGTATGGGCATCTTTTATGTCAGGGCCGAAGGAAATCATCTGTAAATCACTGAATTTTTCGCCGATTATTCCGCATTCAAGTCCTGCATGAACTGCCTTTATTTCCGGTTTCTTTTCATACATCCCTTCCCAGATATTACAGCACAATCTCAGAAGCCCTGAACCGGTGTCCGGGGGCCAGGCGGGATATGCTGTAATGCATCCGACATCAAATCCCCCTGTTTCCAGAATATACTGGATTTTCATTGAAGCAAAATCCCGCGAATGGGCCGTGAATGACCTTGTGCTGTAGGTCACTGTCATTTCCCGGTCATCGGTCTCTGCCGTAGCGAAATTTGCGCTTGTATTGACGAGACTTTCAACATCTCTTCGCATTTCAAGTACCCCATGCGGCAGGCTGCTTAAGGTGTGTACAAGCCGGGTGGAAGTTTCCGGGCTGATGATTTTTTCCGGTAATGCCATTTCGCATACCGTAATTTCCATTTCCGTCTCAATATTCATGTAATCAGTTTTTATTTTCCGGGCCAGGTCTGCACCGGTGCTGACTGCTTCTTTAAATTGCTGCTCTTCAATTATCCCGTTTATACGGCAGGTCCTTGGTATTGCATTGTGCTTGCCCGGCGCAGTAATTTTATCAATAACAAATCCGTATTTATCCGCAAGAACCGAACATATTTCAAGGGAACACAGAATTGCATTTGCATACATTTTATGAATTTCCGCACCGGAATGTCCGCCGTGAAGCCCTCCGGTTTCTATCAGCAGCCCTTTGTATCCGTCCGGACAGGAAACAAAGTCCAGATCTTTTTTTGCTTCCATAATCCTTCCGCCGGCGCAGCCGATATAGAATTCGCCCTCGTCTTCGGTATCAAGATTCAAAAGGATTTTTCCTTCAGCCATTCCGCTGTCAAGTCCCGTAGCGCCTATCAGACCGGTCTCTTCCTCAACCGTAAAAAGGCATTCCAGCGGGCCATGAATGATATCTTTGCCAAAAAGGACAGCAAGGGCCATTGCCACTCCGATGCCGTTATCTGCCCCCAGAGTTGTACCGTCCGCAGACAGCCAGCCGTCTTTCACGATAAGCCTGAGCGGATCTTTGGAAAAATCATGGTCGGAAGAATCAAGCTTTTCACAGACCATATCCAGATGCCCCTGAATGATAACCGCCTGTGATTTTTCATACCCTTGGGCAGCAGGCTTTTTCACAACCAGGTTTCCGGCATGGTCATTTTTCCATGAATAGCCATGTTTATGAGCAAGTCTCGTTATATAATCCCTGATTTGATTTTCATTTCCGGAGCCGTGCGGAATGGATGTGATTTCACGAAAAAACCTGAATACAGACTCAGGTTGAATAGCTGATATTTCCATTTTTGACCTCTATATTTTTTATAACATATTTCTGAATAAATTCGAATATTTTATGCGGTCGATTAACTGAAAAGAATCATTGCAGATTCGTCAACAGAATAATATCAGGCGCCTTTCCTCTGCTTGATATCAACAGGCCCCGATAACAGGTTTCGGTGTGCTTTTTCAAAGACGTCCACAGGCTCCGGTCTTCCAAAATAATATCCCTGGAAAGATCTGCACCCTTCGCGGTAGACGAATTTCAGCTGCTCAAGATTTTCAATGCCTTCGCAGGTGATATTGAAATCAAGCTCCTGCCCCATGGCAATAATTGCTTTTACTATTACCTGATCATGCCGGCTGTTTTCAACGTTTCTGATGAATGACTGGTCGATCTTGATACATGAAACAGGCAGCTTTCGTAAATAATTCAGCGATGAGTAACCGCTTCCGAAATCATCAATGGAAATATTTATATTTTCCTTCTGAAGTTCCCTCATTTTTTCGATACTCACAATCGGATCATCCATAACGCAGGACTCTGTGATTTCCAGCTTAAGACGTCTGGGGCTTACCTGCTTTCGTTTTAATACTTCCAGAATCCGTGTAGCGATCCTTTCGTTGCTGAACTGTCTCGGTGAAATATTTACTGAAAGACAGATATCCTTGTATTCGGTATTTTCCCATTTTTCCAACTGTTCAAGCGCATTGTACAACACCCAGTTCCCGAGCGGAAGGATCAGCCCTGTCTCTTCAGCTACCGGGATAAACTCGGCGGGGCCTAGTATCCCTTTTTCCGGATGATGCCAGCGGATCAGCACTTCAGCATCAACCTTGTCGATCCATATTTTGTCCCTGTTAATCCCGTTTACTGAAATTATGGGCTGATAGTAAATTTCAAACTGTCTGTCTATTTCCTTTATCGCCTGGGTTTCTATAGCTTTGATAATGCTTGCCTGGAGGTCCATTTTTGCAATTACCTCATTACGCATTTCCGGTCTGAAAATTTCTGTGGTTTTGTTTTTTCGTGCGGCATTTTCCAGCGCGATATCCGCATTATGCATTAATTCGCTTTTTTCACTGCCATGCTGGGGAAACAGGGCAATACCTAGATAACATCCGATGGAAATATGGTGCCCGGAAAAAACATGCGGTTCATTTACAGCATCAATAATCCTGAACAGGAGTTTGTTAAGGCTGTAATTTTCAGGAAGTTTCCGACAGATAACTACAAATTCATCATCCCTTGAATGGAACACCTTGTCATATCTCGACAAAGTATCCTGCAGGCGTTTTGCTGTCTGAAACAGGATCCATTCGCTTATGGAAGATTTCATGGTCTTCTGGACCATGTCAAATTTCCTGTCAAGTTTGACAATAATGACTGCCAGCAGAGGATTATCGGCTTTCGCGGCTTTCTCCAGATATAAGGGAAGGTCCTTGTTCATCTGATAATGATTCGGCAGCCCGCTTTTTGAATGAACGGATATTCTGGCTTCAATGTCTCTGCGAATTTTCGTCTGTTCTCTAAGTTCATTTTCCAGACCGGATATCCGCTCACGCAATTGCCTGTTTTCATTTTCCAGCTCGGTAAGACGCGGCTGTTCTATGGGGACAATGTTACCGTGGTCCTCTTTCACGCACAGACTCCTGATTTTATTGTAAATACTTTTATTTATTTGATTAAAGTATAGTAATTCATTTTGTGAATTTCCAATAATGTCAGTATTTTTTTATGATTTTTTCATAGAGCTCAATTCCGGAATAAAAACTACGAATTACGCGGATTTTCAGGGAATTTATTAATAATTAATAAATGGGAATAATTGGGGACAGACCCAAACAGGTGTTTGCTTCTTTCCGACTCTGTCCGGTGAAAGTGTATTTCCCATTCGTTTCACATATTATTGACACGGCGAAACTGGCCGTGATCATAATTTGTATAGAAACGAAAGGAAATAAACCGAGCCCCCAAAATGAAAAACCGTGTAATCCGCGTAATCCGTAGTTATATTCATTTACATTGTAAGTTTTTACTGATTATTATTAATGCGATGTACAGTGTTGAGTTTTTGTCGTCAATAAAGGATGCTGACCGGACTGCCTGGAACCGCATGGCTTCTGTTTCAAAAAGCCCTTTTCTTGAATGGGAATGGCTTTTCTGCATGGAGGAGTCGGGCAGTATTTCCAGATATTCGGGATGGAAACCCTTTCATGCGCTATTATATAAATCAGGCCGGATAGCTGGTGCCGCACCTCTGTTTATAAAAAACCATTCCGAAGGTGAATTCATATATGATTATTTCTGGCAGGATGCAGCCATGCGGATGGATCTTCGCTGGTTTCCCAAAATTGTCGGAACTGTGCCGGCCACCCCTTCCGTTGCATATGAATTTCTGACGGATCCCGACGGGGCCCGCGATGAAATAATAAACACTCTATTGTCATTTATTCATCAGTATTCAGAAGAAAACAATATCCCGAATATTCAGTTCAATTTTATAACCGAAGAATTCAAAAAAATACTTGGAAAGCGGGGGTATTCAATATGGATGAACCAGCTTTACAATTGGGAAAACAGGAATTTCAGGGTCTTTGACGATTATCTGGCTTCGTTCAGAAAAAATCAGAGGCGGAATATTAAGCGGGAGATTTCTTCGATGAATATTCAGGGTTATTCAACCAGGATAATCCGGGGGAAAGACATAACTGCTGAACATGCCGCAAAAATGTCACTGCTTTACACACTTACAAACAACAAATTCGGGATCTGGGCTGCACGATTTGTGAACCAGTCTTTTTTTGATCTTGCTGTCCGCTATTTCAGCCACAGACTGCTTTTCTGCGAAGCTGTTGATCCGGAAGGCAAAACCGCCGGCTTGTCCATGCTTGCAGAAAAGGACCGGCAGTTAACAGGCCGGTATGCCGGAAGCACAATGTTTATAAAGGATCTTCATTTTAATTTCTGCTATTATTCACCGATAGATTATGCAATTAAAAACGGAATATCTTTTTTTGATCCGGGAGCCGGTTCTTCCCACAAAATCCGCAGGGGATTTCTTGCCGTTCCTGTTTACAGCGCCCATTTTTTCCGGAATCCAGTCCTCAAAAACCTTTTTTCGGCCAATGTCCCTTCCATTAACATTCAGATGCAGGACAGAATTAATCAGATGAACTTATCTTCACCTTTAAAGAATCCCTGAATCTTTCCCCGGATTTGATTAATCACACACACAGTCTGTACATCAGAACATTGAAAAAAACATTTTCGCTGTACAATATCATGTGTATAATAGGATTATAGGCACAAAATAAGAGAAAATATCATGAAAGAAGTGGCCCCGGAAAGAATAGTAATTATCTGTCTTTTTATTGCTGCAATTATTTTTTCTGGTGTAATGGTTTTCTACAGCGTCATCAGCATAAACTCTACGCTTTCGGGTCTGAATGAAATCCAAAACTCACCGGAATTAATGGAAGTCAAGGAACAGATCAGGATCAAGAATCTGCATTCAATCATCATATTCGGCTTTTTAGTTGTTTTTCTCTTCGGCGGTCTCTATCTGTATATCTATCGGTATTCCGTAAGAATACGTTCCGAATCCCTGCTTCAGAATGTATCGGCCCAGCTTCTTGCTACATACGAAGGAGAAAAAAAGATTCTCTCATTTGATATCCATGACGATATCGCCCAGGAACTTTATACAGCCCGGCTGTTATGCGGCAAAAACAATGAGGCTGCCGAACGGATAGAATCTGCATTGAGAAAACTGCGGAACATTGCCTATCAGCTTCAGCCGCCCGAACTGGAATTTCTGGGCCTGGCCGAATCAGTTGAAGATCTCTGCAGAAACATACATAAACCTGAAAAACTGTCAATCAAATGCAGCTGTTCATCCATAAAAACGATGGATATGGATTACCCGGTAAAAATCCATGTTTACAGAATAATTCAGGAAGCATTAAATAATATAATAAGGCATTCTGAAGCTGCTTATGCCGAAGTAAAAATAACCAGAAAAAAAGCAGGAATAAGGGTGGAAATCCGGGATGACGGAAAAGGCTTTATCCTGAATAATGTACTGAACAATCCGGACCATAAACAGCTTGGTCTGCACAGTATGAATGAACGTGCCAGATTAATCGAGGGTAAACTGAGTCTGTCAAGTTCTCCGGACAAAGGAACCCGGATTGATTTTACGGTTCCGGTGGCGTGAAATTTTCATGATATTTTATGAAATCTTCCGATTGTCTTATCCGTAAGGAATAGTATAATAATATCTGAAAGCTTGTTTGAAAAAAATTCCTTATTTTATTATGCATTGAAAACTTTCATTTCAAAATCAAAAAGGATGGAAAATTGAAGAACATAAAAATCGCTATTGTGGATGACCATCCATCTGTCCGCTATGGTATCAGATCCGTTCTTGAAAAGGAAGAGGATTTTGATGTAGTCGGGGAATTTGATAGTGCCAATTCCTTTTTGAAGGCT
>CAZKOK010000085.1:0-10512 GCA_964554355.1 uncultured Spirochaetia bacterium
AATCATTATGCAGGCAACGGGTATGACATGTGCCGGATTATTTTCGGTTTACTGCGAGACAGGGAAATCAGCAAGGCTTCTTTACATAAATACCTTGATGAAGGTTTTGTGCATACAGGGATTTTCGGATCCATAGTTTTAACCAGGGGAGATCATGATCTAACAATAAGCCTGTATCCGGTAAAGGTAGATAACGGCGAAATTCTATATGACTGGCAGAATTAATAAAGGGCCATACCATGAAAATACGGACAAAATTAATAGCAATATCAATTGTATTAATTTTTGTTATTTTTTCTCTGTCCTTTTTTCTGATTGAATATTTCAGATCTGTGCGGCTTGACCTGGTCGGCCAGAATTCCACTGTCATGGCTGAAGAAATATTAAAAAGACTGAATTATAATATCCGGATTATCATTGAAGATATAAAGCTGTACTCAATTGACAGCGATTTCAACAGGCTGCTTGAAAATTACGCCAGTGCTGAAAAATATGAACCCACAGAAATGGTAAAAAAACTGCAGGAACGGTTTTTTGAAGTCTGGATGGAAAACCGCGGATACAGACTTTTCAGTAGTGTTGACATTATCAGCACCGGCGGCATCATTATCTCATCAACGGATGCTTCCCTGATTAATATGCCTGCTGATATCAGTAAAATTCCGGAACCAGACCTGGAAAAAGGGTTTTTTATAGATGAAATCTATTTTGATACAAAGTCAAATAACTACATTCTTCCGATAAGCGTAATTATTTCTGATAATGACGGGAGTGTTAAATGCATTGTGCGCGTTGAACTTTTAACACTTTCATTTCTGCAGGAACTCGAGATCGGATATAATTTATATGATCTGTCTAAAATAATAATAATCTGCGAAACACCCAAAGTTCTGATTTTCAGATCAGGATCATATCAGATGCTGTCAGATATCTCCGGTTATGATTTCTATAAACATCTGGATTCAGATACAGGATATTTCAGTCTTGCTGAAGCCGGTCAGAATTACCAGTATGCTTATGTAAAAAGTTCTGAAAACCGGAAATGGACTCCAAACTGGACCGTTCTGATCAGAAATAATGAAAGAGAAATCATGACCCAGTTTAATTCTGTCAAGGCAAAAATATATTCATTTGTGATTATTCTGTCTGTATTCCTTCTTGTCCTGAAAATTCTTATAATAAAAAATATAACTTTATCAGTAAATAATTTACAGAACGGGGCAAGAATAATCGGGGAAGGAAATCTTGATTTCAGGATAAAATCGGTATCCAGGGACGAGATTGATACTGTTGTGACGGAATTTAATAACATGAGCACCAATCTGGTAAAGGTGGTGACCAGAAAGGAAGGACTTGAAAAAGAAATCAGAAAAAGAAAGAAGGCCGAGACTGAACTGAAAAATACAATGGTTAACCTTGAAAGGTCAAACAGGGAGCTTGAGCAATTCGCATATGTGGCATCCCATGACCTCCAGGAGCCTTTGAGAATGGTAGCCAGCTATACACAGCTGCTGGCAAAAAGGTATCAGGGCAAGCTGGACCAGGATGCAAATGATTTTATCGGCTTTGCAGTTGAAGGCGCAGTAAGGATGCAGAGCCTGATTAATTCCCTTCTGGAATATTCAAGAGTTGCCACCAAGGGGTCCCCGTTTAAAACAGTCGATTGCAATAAATTATTAGGCGATGTTCTGAAATTTATGGAATATACCATAAGTGAAAATAAAGCGGAAATTTCTGCTGATAATCTGGCATCAGTTTTCGGGGACGAAATACAATTGTTCAGGGTTTTTCAAAATCTGATACAAAATGCAATTAAATTCAAAAAACATGATGAAGCCCCCAGAATTCATATTTCTTCAAAAAAGACAAAAAATTCCTGCATTTTTTCTGTAAGTGACAATGGAATAAGCATAAGCAGTGAATATTTCGATATTATTTTCGTGATTTTCAAGCGCCTGCATTCCCGTGAGGATTATCAGGGATCCGGTATGGGCCTGTCGATAACCAAAAGAATTATTGAAAGACATGACGGAACAATATGGCTTGAATCAGAACCGGGCAGGGGGACAGTTTTTTACTTTACCCTGCCTGCAAACAAGGAGAAAAAGAATGACAAAGACAGCTGAAGGCAAACCAATTAATATTTTACTGGTGGAAGACAATCCGGGCGACATCAGACTTACACAGGAAGCACTGAAGCAGGGGAAGGTGCTGAATAACCTTTATGTTGTAACCGACGGAGTACAAGCTGTCGATTTTTTAGCGAAACACGAACCATTCGCCGGAAGCGTTACTCCGGACCTGATTTTACTTGATTTGAACTTACCCAAAAAAGACGGCAGGCAGGTCCTGAAAGAAATGAAGGAAGATGCGAAGCTGAAACAAATACCTATTGTTATTCTTACTACCTCAAGTGAAGAACAGGACATCTTTAAAAGCTACAACCTGCATGCAAATTGCTATATCACCAAACCTGTGGAGCTGGAAAGTTTTATTAATGTAATAAGGTCAATCGAGAATTTCTGGCTGACAATAGTAAAACTGCCTACAGTTTTGGAATAAGGCAACGACTACCGGCCGTATCAAGGAAAAGCATATGCCTGATGACATTATATCATTATTGATTATTGAAGATAATCATGCCGACAGCAGACTTATCCAGGAAACACTGAAGGAAACCGGAAGTGCGCATTTCCGTTACCAGGTTGCAGAGACACTGACTGACGGAATAGCAAAAATGAACACTACTATTGATGTTGTCCTTCTGGACCTGAACCTTCCTGATTCGAATGGAATAAATACATTAAAGATATTCAGTAATCTTTATGAAGTTACTACTATTATATTATCCGGAATTCGGGATATTGACCTTGCCAATGAAAGCATTAAGTTCGGCGCCCAGGATTATCTGGTAAAAGGGACTTTCGATTATAATTCATTAACACGGTCAATAAAATATTCCATTGAAAGATTCAGGCAAACCCGGGAACTGATTAAAAACGAGGAAAAAGTCCATATTATTTTCCAGACTGCGCCGAATCTTATTTTAATTCTTGATGGAGAAAACAGAATAAAAATTTGTAATGAAAAAATCAAGGCATATCTTGGATATAACATCAATGAAGTACTGGGCAAAAATATCGGCGACTTCATCCATCCTGATTTTCGTATAAAAGCTTCCGAAATACTGGAAGAAGTAAAAAACGACGGCTATGTTTATAATAGGGAATGCACAATGGTCTGTAAAAACAGCTCCAGTATTACTGTTTTTGTAAATTCTTCTGTGTACAAAACTTCCTCGGAAAAAGATTACCAGATAATCTGCATTATAGATGATATTACCGAACGGAAAATATATGAAACAAATCTTGTTAATGCCAGCAACGAAATTACCAGGCAGCGGGATCTGGCCAAGGAATACCTTAATATTGCAGGAGTAATTATTCTGATTATCGACACAGAAGGAATTGTGACACTGGTAAATAAAAAGGGATGCGAGATCCTGGGCTATAATGGAAAAAACATAATTGGTAAAAACTGGTTTGATAATTTCATACCCGACGGCACAAAAGAACAAATTGCAGACATTCACAAAAAAAATATCATAAACCAGGAAGGCTTTTCCGAATACAACGAGAATTTAATAAAAACATCAGCGGATGAAATCAGGTATATTGCCTGGCACAACAGGTTATTAAAAGATCGGAAGGGCGAAATTACCGGTGTACTGAGTTCGGGAATCGATATAACCAAAAGAAAATCAGCCGAGGCCAGGGACCAGTTGTTTACTGAAGTCCTGGAAATATTAAATACAACAAATTCTACCACGAATACTGTTAAAAGAATTCTTGATAAAATAAAACAATTCACTGATTTTGATTCAATTGCAATCCGGCTGAATGACGGCAATGATTTTCCATATTATTTAGCAAACGGGTTTACTGACAGTTTTATTGCAAGCGAGCAATATTTGTGCGTACAGGATTTGTCAGGCAATACCATATACGATGAAAACGGAAAACCGGAACTATACTGCATGTGCGGAGCAGTGCTTCGCGGGCGGTCAGATGCTGCAAAAGGACTATTTACCGATGGCGGAAGTTTCTGGACTAACAACACAACAGAATTAGTGGCTAAAGACAGCAAATATTTTAACATAAAACATACACGAAACCGCTGCAATATTGACGGTTATGAATCTGTGGCTCTAATACCATTAAAGTCTGACGGCGAGATTATCGGACTTCTGCAGCTCAACAATAAAAAACCGAAATCATTTACACTGGACCTGATACATTTTTTTGAAGGCCTGGGGGCAAGCATAGGCATAACCCTCTCCCGCAGACAGGCTGAAGAAGAGATAAAATTTAAAAATACCATACTTACAACCCAGCAGGAAGCATCAATAGACGGGATCCTTGCAGTTGATGATAGTGGTAAAATTATTTCCTGGAACAAACGCTTTGTTGAAATCTGGGAAATTCCCCCTGAAATTCCGGCAACCGGATTCGATGACCTTACTATTAAATCAATCATAGACAAGACAACAGATTCTGAAAAGTTTTATGAGAAAGTAAATTACCTTTATAACCATCAGAATGAAAAAAGTTTTGATCAAATTTATTTAAAAAACGGAAAAATTCTGGACAGTTATTCCGCACCGATAACCGGATCTGAAGGGAAATATTACGGAAGGCTGTGGAATTTCAGGGACATCACAGAACGCAGGAAATCCGAGAAAATGCTTGTAGAGTCAGAGAAAATGGCTGAAATTGCCCATCTCGCAGCCGGAGTGGCACATGAGTTCAATAATATCCTGGCAATAATAAAAAGCTCTTCACAGCTGCTCCTGCTTGAAGAAAGTATTGGAAACTTGACTTTTGATAACCGGATAAAGGAAGAATTATCAATAATTGACAGGCAGACTAAACGGGGTGCAGAAATTGTCTCCAACCTTATGGTTTTTTCAAAGCCTGACAAGGAAGAAAAGGAATCGGTTTTAATTGAGGAAATTATTGATGAAGTTATAAAACTGCAAAAAAAACAGTTTGAAATCGAAAACATCAAAATTGTCAGAAACTACAATTTTAATAAAAAGATATTGTTAAATTCCGGACAGATCCAGCAGGTTTTTCTGAATCTTTCAATTAATGCACTTCACGCAATCAAGCCGAAAGGCAGAGGAAAAATTGAAATCACTACCGGGCAGGAGAATGGGAACATTTTAATCACATTCTGCGACACTGGCATAGGGATGAGTAACGAAATCAGGGAAAATATCTTTCTGCCCTTTTTCACAACAAAGGGAGCAAACGCAACTGATTCACTGGGATTAAGGGGTACAGGTCTCGGTTTGTCAGTAACCTATAGCATAATAAAGGAATCAAATGGAAAAATAATTGTCGAGAGTGAACCGGGCAAGGGAACTGATTTCAGAATCTATCTACCGATTGAAATTGCAAAACCTGATAACAGCAATACAGAGAAAGAAATCGCTGAAAAAGGACCAAACAACTTTCATACAGATTTAAAAATATTGATTGTGGATGATGAAAAAAACATTGCGGATAATATTTCACGGATTCTGAAAGCATATAAATTTACACATATCGACATTTGTTATTCACCTGTTGTTGCTCTGGAGAAATCAAAAACCGGGAATTATGATATCTTTTTTATGGATGTAATGATGCCGGAGATGAAAGGAGACGTATTACTTGAAAATCTGTTAAAGAATATCAAAAACAGAGATTCAAATATCATCATAATGTCAGGCGATTATAATGATCAAATAGACAAGATAATATCTTCTTCTGAAAAATATTTCTTCCTGATGAAACCTTTTGGCCCCAGGGAGATTTTGCAGATATTTAATAAAATCCACGGGGAGAAAACAGTATGATTAATTATAAAGATTACCCGATTAATACTGTTCCCGGACAACCGGTAGTTTATATTCCGATAAAAAGAAGAATAACAAGATGAAAAGTAAAATACTGTTTGTGGATGATGAAAAGGAAATCCTGGCTAGTATGGAAAAAATATTCAGCACCAATACAGATTTTCAGCTTTTTTATGCCGACAACGTCAAGGAAGCCCTTTCAGTATTAAACCGGGAAAAAATCGATCTGATAATCTCGGACCAGAGCATGCCGGAAATGACAGGCATTGAAATGTTTATTTATATAAAAAAGAAATTCCCGGACACTTTAAGAATACTATTAACCGGACATTCGGACCTTGCGCTTGCAATCGCCGCTGTCAACGATGGTGAAATATACCGCTACATCACCAAACCCTGGGACATCCTTGAATTAAGAAGCGCTGTAGACAAAGCCCTTGAGTATATTAATCTGAAAAAAGAAAATAAGGAGATGATTAAAAAAATAGAAAGACACAATCTGGACCTTGAAATAAAAGTCCGTCAGAGAACAACAGAAATAAGTGAGGTACAGGATGTGGCAATATTTTCACTGGCAAAACTCGCCGAATCACGCGACCCCGAAACCGGGAAACATCTGATGAGAATACGTGAATACTGCAGACATATTTCTTCCCTGCTTGTTGAAAACAATATATATAAAAATATCATTGATAAAGTATTTATCGAAAATATATATATATCCAGCCCTTTGCATGATATCGGCAAGGTCGGAATTCCTGACCATATATTATTAAAACCCGGAAAGCTGTCGGCTGAAGAGTTTGAAATAATGAAAACGCATTCAAGTATCGGCGGTAAAACCCTTGAAGATGCCGAGAACCGGCTAAAAAAGAACTATGACAAGGAAACCTTTCTGACCATGAGCAAAGAAATAGCATTTTATCATCATGAAAAGTGGAACGGTTCAGGTTATCCTTTCGGATTATCAGAACAGAAGATACCTTTATGTGCAAGAATTACAGGGCTGGCGGATGCATATGATGCCCTGACCACAAAAAGACCATACAAAGATCCATTCAGTCACGAAAAAACCATGGACATAATAAGGCAAGAGAGAGGAAAACAGTTTGACCCGGCCATTATTGATGTATTTGCAAAAATCAGCGATGATTTCAGGATGATATCAGAAAAATATAAGGATAAATAAGAACCCTGTTTTGTTACTTACCCTCAGCCTCCAGGGCTTTTCCTATATATGTTTTAATGTAGGTATTGTCAGTTTCAGAAAGTTTCCAGTATTCCAGACCGATTTTGTGGTAATTGTCACTGACTTCCTTTACCCAGCGGACTTTGCAGAACGCAGTAATCCTGGAACTTTTTTCCGGAAAATGCAGTGATAAATTAAGGATTGAATCAATCTTATAATGTTTGTCAACAACAATGCACAGTCCGCCGGTACTGATGTCGACGAACTCTGCATATGCCTTATTCAGGAAATTGACTTCGATATCCAGTGATAACCTGGGAAATTTTCTTTTTTCTGTCATTAGTTTAATAATAACACTTATTTTTGCCAAAGTTATAAATTGTTTTAGTATATTTAAATAAGCAGAAGAATATAGCCTTATTCTGATTTCCGCATACCTGAAGGATAGTAATAAATGAATGATGAAAGTGAAAAAAGAAAGGAAAAAAGGTTTGGTTCGGATACCCTGCCAGATTCATTACAATACTGTAATATACAAATAGGGCCGGTTGAAATTTCTGTCAAAATCCTGGATGCAAGTTTTAAAGGGATGGGCATCATTACCCTGCTGCCGGTTAATAAATTTGTTCCCCGTACAGCCATATACCTTTTTCCCCTCGGCAAGAGCATGAAAATAACCGGTCAGATTGCATATGCAGTTGATACAGACGGAAAAACGCGGGTAGGCATAGAATTTCACGATTCTGAAAACCTGGAAAAATATCAGAAATACCTGCTGGAAACCATCCGGGAAAATCTTGACAATTTGTGATATTCTGCCGGGCCAGGGGCAGGAATTAATGGGTGACTTTCTGCAGTTTTTTATGCTTGCTTGACAAAGCGTTGTCAAAGACCGATTATTAATGGTAAGGGGCCGCAGCATTAAATTCCGGCTGCCTGAATAAGGGGAATTTCTCCTGACGTAGCAAAATTCATGCTTTCTGTATCCTCAAGAGGATACTATAGTTTTAAAAAATGATTCTGACAAAAATGTGAAACAACTGCAATTACTACATCACCTGTATTCTTGACTCCTTATTAATTAAGGTGTAAAAAATGGGAAATAACAGATGCGTAAACTCTTTGCCGCTGATTTTGTTCCTGTTGCTTCTGAATACATGTGGTCCGGATAAAAATACTGATAATACCGGCAAGCCCGCCCCCGCTTCCATCAATGACAATATTTATTATGAAGCGCCGCAACTGGCTGCGCTGGTGAAAGCCGGCGCACTGCTGTCAGTTGACCAGCGCCTGCCGATTAATCCTCTGGTAATCCAGCCTGTAGAAAAGACTGGAATTTACGGGGGCACATGGAGGATGGGGATTACTGAAGCATCCGACCTCAAGTTCATCAGGGTCAACGCCGGTTATGAAAATCTGGTGCGCTGGGACCCTTCATGGATCCGCATTCTCCCGAATCTGGCCCAGTCCTGGGAAGTAAGCAAAGATGCACGCGAGTTTACTTTTCATCTGCGTGAGGGGTTACGCTGGTCTGACGGTGTTACCTTTACCGCAGATGACATTTTATTCTGGTATGAAGCAGATCTGCTTAACAAGGAGCTTAATAATTCTGTCCCCGGCTATCTGGTTGCAGACGGGGTCCCTGTTATAATTGAGAAAATCGACTTGTATACAGTAAAATTCAGCTTTGCAGGACCTTACGGCCAGTTTTTGTCGAAACTTGCAGATATTGGAGCCGATGAAATTACTGCCCTGCCCATGCATTATATGAAACAGTTTCATCCTGATTACAATCCCGGGGGGATTGAGGAACTGGTCAGGGAAGCCGGAGTTGACAGCTGGACCAGGTTATGGAAGAACAAATGTCAATACTATGATAACCCCGATATGCCTGTCATGAATGCCTGGGTCCTGACAGAATGGCATACGGAAAATTCACCTTTTATTGTGATGGAACGCAACCCCTGGTACTGGAAAATCGATACGGATTTAAACCAGCTGCCCTATATCGACAGAATACAATTTAAAGTCTACCCGTCCAGCAGCGAAATCCAGCTTGCGGCGATGGCCGGGGAAATAGACGCACAGTATATCAACCTTGGAATCAGGGAATCCAGTATTACTGACTGGGCCGTGCAGATGACAAGCGGCGATTATCAGCTGCACCCCCTTGTTAATCCACGGGCAAATTACCTGTCTGTTCAACTTAACCTTGTACATCAGGACCCGGATTTAAGGGCAGTTTTTTTCGATAAAGATTTCCGGATAGCGCTTTCCATATCCATAAACCGCACCGAGATAATCGACAGGGCAATCGGGATCCCGCTCGAAATCTGTCAGCCAGCACCACTTCTTCAATCACCATATTATCGGGAACAGCTGGCAAACCAATACACGGATTTCGATCCTGCAAAGGCCAATCAGCTCCTCGATGAAGCCGGATACGCAAAGCGGGACAATCAGGGATACCGTATTACGCCTTCAGGACGGCGTATTGAATTTACTTTATCCATGGCAAAGGATCAGATATATGTAGATACAGCAGAAATGCTGGCACAATACTGGAAAAAACTGGATATCCTGGTCCATATTGAAAAACTGGATAACTCGTCACTGACAAGATTAATCAGGGAAAACGGGCACGATGCCGTTATTTCAAGTGTTAACGGAGGGCTTGATGTTGTTGACAATCCGGGCGTATACCTGCCGTTTAGTGGATCAGACTTTCTGTATGGAACACCATGGCTTTACTGGAGCCAGAACCACAGCCTTGGAGAAGAACCGCCCGCAGCAGTAAAAAGCCAGTTGCAGCTTTATGAGCAAATCAAAGCCTCAGCTGATCCTGATCAGATAAGCAGCCTGATGGGGCAGATACTTGCTATCGCAGAAGAACAATTTTATGTGATGGGGATCTGTAAACCTGAAGATTTTTACATTCTGGTTAAATCGAATTTCCATAATGTTCCGGGGACAATGCCGAAATCTTTCTCCTATCCCACCCCGGCACCGACCAATCCCTGTCAATACTTTATCGATCCGATGGAACAGGAAAAATAGTGGCAAAAAAAGCAACTGAAAATAAAAAAATATTCAGCAGCCTGATTTTTAGAATCGGACTTATTATTATCCTGTCAGAGCTGGTTATACTGGCAGCCGGCGGCCTCATTTACATCCGCCTCTTCGGCGAACAGCTTGACAAACGGCTTGAAGCACAGATCAGACTTCCCGGGATGTTAATGAATTCAGGCCTGCTTAGTCTGGAATCAATTTCAGACAGCAGGACTATGAGGCAGCTGGTCGGGGACGAACTTGCTGAAGGACTGGTGGTCGGAATAAATAATGTTATTTTTTATTCACTGAGCAGCGAGTATATCGGAAAGAAAATAACTGATATTCCCTGGATAAACATGGAATTGTTTGC
>CAZKOK010000086.1:0-9203 GCA_964554355.1 uncultured Spirochaetia bacterium
TATGTTTTTTATTCTTCCGTAATAAATATGGACCAGCTTGAACCTTTTTCCGATAATTCTTGAGTTTCTGAAAATCTTCCTTATACGTCCTGGAAATGCATCTGTAACTATGTCAAAATCATTTGGTTTTTTACCGGCAAGCAAATCCCTCACTGCCCCGCCGACTATATAAGCCTCATAACCGAAACTGTTCAGTTTTCCAGTTATATGAAGCGCGTCCCTGTCAATATCGTCAGGACGGATATTGTGTTCATTACTGGTGTAGATTTCTGCAAGCCTGACAGTCCTCTTTTTATTGTCTTTTCCGTATCGTATTAACAAAGCCTGATATTCTCCGTATTAATTTAAAGACCTTTAGACATTATTTATATTATATGATATCAATGTAACCATCTTAGTCAATATTTTTTAAGGAATTGTGCTGATGAATAGTGAAATTATCAAGCCAAGAATACTAAAAGGATTCAGGGACTCGCTTCCTGATGAAGAAATTTTCAGAAAATCACTTATAAGGAAACTTGAAAATGTTTTTGAAAGTTTCGGTTTTGTTCCTATAGACACTCCTGTTCTTGAATATACCGATGTACTTCTCGGAAAAGGCGGCGGAGAAACAGATAAACAGGTATACTCTTTCATACACAGGGAAAAGCATGATATTTCAATGAGATTTGATCTTACCGTACCCTTTGCACGGTTTATGGGTATGCACTCAAATGATCTGCCGCTTCCTTTCAAGAGGTACCATATTGCAAAAGTCTGGAGAGGTGAAAATACCCAGCGCGGCCGTTACCGTGAATTTTACCAGTGCGATTTTGATATTGTAGGAACAGATTCCTGCCTTTCGGATGCCGAAATACTGCTTGTTATGTATAATTCCTTTCAGGCACTTGGAATCAAAGGTTTTAATTTCAGGGTTAATGACAGAAGCATTTTCAATACCTTTCTTGATAAATCCGGGGTAAAGGACAGGTTTTCGGAAATCCTGAGGATTGTGGATAAGATCAGAAAAATCGGAAAAAACGATGTACATGAACTGCTCAGGGAACTTACTGATTCCAGAACAGCATCAAAGATCATTGACTTCATTACAATGAAAGGCTCATATCAGGATATCATAAACGAAATTAAAACGATGTGCGGCGGCTCTGATTCACGTATAGATCGTTTTGAAGAATTATTCAGTTTTCTGAAAAACAACATACCCGATAATAACATAAACATTGATACATCAATCACAAGGGGTCTGGATTATTATACCGGACTTGTGTATGAAACATTTCTTGATGAAAATTCCGAAATCGGCAGTGTCTGTTCAGGCGGAAGATACGACAATCTTGCCTCTCTTTATACAAAAGCCGAACTCACCGGTGTCGGTGCTTCAATCGGCCTTGACAGGCTGATCGCTGCATTATCCGGAAACGGTGAATTCAGCAATGAAAACAAAAGCGTAATTATTTTTAATCTTGATCCGCGATTCGGCAGCAGATATCTGGAAATTTCACAACGGCTCAGAAAAAAAAATATAAAATCTGAAGTATTTTATGAAGATAAAAAAATCAACCAGCAGTTCTCATATGCCGAGAAGAAAGGCATAGCTTTTGCCGTTATCTGCGGTGAAGACGAATTCAGTAAAAATATGTATACTTTCAAGGATCTGGTGTCCAGAAAATCATACAGTATGATAAGTTTTGAAAGCATGCTTGATGTTTTCAGGAAAAAATTCAAGTGAAATATACCGAACTTCCTGTATACAGACAGAAACAGAAAATACTTGATGCATTAAGCGATTCCCAGGTAATTGTCGTTGAAAGTCCTACCGGCTCCGGTAAAACAACCCAGCTGCCTGTAATACTTCATGAAGCCGGCTATACCATGAGCGGCGTTATAGGTATAACCCAGCCGCGGAGAATTGCGACTCTTTCTGTTTCTGATTTTATTTCACGTCAGCTTGATGAAAAGGTCGGTGAATTTATCGGATATAAAATGAGATTCGAAGACCGCACATCTGTAAAAACCCGTCTTAAAATTATGACTGACGGAATACTTCTTCAGGAAATGAAGCACGATCCTCTTCTTCTAAGTTACAATGTTATCATTGTTGACGAAGCTCATGAACGAAGCCTTAATATTGATTTTATCCTTGGACTTTTGAAAAATATCCTTAGCCAGCGGTCTGATTTTAAAATCATTATTTCTTCAGCTACAATTAATGCAGATATTTTTTCTACATATTTTTCGGGCTGTCCCGTTATCCATATTGATACAAAAATGTTTCCTGTTGAAATAAAATACATGCTTCCTCCTGAATCAGAAGAAGATCTTGTATTTTCGATATGCTCTATCGTCGATGATCTTTTAAAAAACAATCACAAAGGCGATATACTTGTGTTCCTTTCCGGTGAAAAAATCATAAAAGAGACAATATTGGCCCTTAATTCCACGCCACAGAGAAGCAGGCTTGAAATTATTCCTCTTTACGGCAGGCTGAGCAAGGAAGAACAGGAAAGGGTGTTTATTCCTGCTGAAAAGGACAAAATCAAGGTTATCGTTTCAACAAATATTGCCGAGACTTCTGTGACAATTGACGGAATTACCGCTGTCATTGATTCCGGTCTTGCAAAAGTAAATTACTATAATCCAAGAACATTCACAGCAAGCCTTCGTGAGGAACCCATTTCCAGGGCTTCGGGTGAACAGCGGAAAGGCCGGGCGGGAAGAACGCAGCCAGGAATATGCTTCAGGCTTTACAGCAGGGATGATTTTCTTTCACGCAATATGTATACTCTTGAAGAAATATACAGAACGGATTTATCAGAGGTTGTCCTGAGAATGGCTGAACTCGGGATAAAGGATTATTCAAGATTTGATTTTATATCATCTCCCGGCAAAGAAGGCATTCTGGGTGCTGTCGAGACTCTGAAAACACTTGATGCTCTTGATGAAAAAAATGAGCTTACTGCTACAGGGCTTCAGATGTTTCCCTATCCTCTTCTTCCGATTCATTCAAGAATAATAATCGAAAGCATTCAAAGATATCCCGAAGTTTTGCTTGAAATAACAATAATTGTGGCTTTTATAAGTACGCATACACCATTTCTTCTTCCTATCGGTGATGAATTCCTTGCAAGAAAAGCCCATAATTCATTCCGTGACAATTACGGAGATTTCATCTCATACCTGAAAATATACAGGGCCTTCAGAAATGCAAAAAACAGGGAGCAGTTCTGCGACCGTAATTTTCTTGATTACAGGACCATGGCCGAAATATCCAACATAACTGATCAGCTTCAGGATATTGTGTCAGAACAGGGAATACCGATATCAGGCGGCGGCTCAATTGAAAATATACTTAAATCAGTTTCATCCGGACTTATCCAGTTTGTCTGTATTAAGACCGGCAGGAACACCTACAGAAGCATTACCGCTGACAGAATTCAGATACATCCCGGGTCAGTTCTGTTTAAAGAATGTCCGGAGTATATTGTAGCAGGTGAAATTGTCAGGACTTCAAAGATTTTTGCCCGAAGCGTCTCCATGCTTGAAAAAAAATGGATTAACGACATAAAACCCGGTCTTCTTGACATGCTTAACAGAAAACACGGTAAATCAGGAATTACTTCTGACAAGCGCGATACAAGCTGGAAAATCAGCATAGGTGACATTTCACTAAAGCTTGTTCCATTCAAGGGGAAAAAGAAACTTGCCGTTATCGAATGGGAAAAAATAAAAACAGATTATCATAATATAAACTATAATCAGATAAGTCAGTATTCCAGACTCAGGGCCGTTTTTATTTTTCACGGCAAACAGCTTATCAGAAATGATAAATTATCAAGGATTCTTCTTCTTCTGAAAAACTTTGATCCTGATAAAAATTTTATTCCGGGCATAAGCCGAAGTAATTTTTCAATATTCAGAAATCCGGAAAAACTCGCATCAAAAATGGATGATATTTTTAAAATAACCGTTCTTAACAGAAAAAATCTCGGATTTACAGCACTGGAAACAGACGGCAGGGGCACATTCTGGTTCAAGACTTATGGAAGCTATATTAATGCACTGGAGAGTTCTCTTGAAAGTATTGACTATCTTATCGAGGAGGTTCCCAATGAATCCGCACATATACTGTCGGCTGCAACCTCAAAAGTATTCCGCAGGCTGTCCCTGATATATGACACTGTATTATCGGATTGATGGTATTCATTTTATGACAGATTTTATTGTTTCCATGTTCAGTTTAAAATAAAAGGTGTCTGCGAGTTTTTTCTGAAGAATAAAGCGTATTTCACCTTGTCTCTTCTTTTTATCATTAACCATTGCATTTATAACCTTTTCAACTTTTATGTTTTTATTTTCAGTTTCAAATCCGTACTTCCTGATAATGCCGATAACTTTTTCAGCATAGGACTTTTCGGTTAACCCGGTTTTTACACCCGCTTCCATCGCTTTTGCAATTCCCCAGGCAACAGCTTCGCCGTGTGTACATCCCTTAAAATCCGATGCACTTTCAAGCGCATGTCCGAATGTATGTCCAAGATTTAAAAAACCCCTGACGCCTGATTCCTTAAGGTCATTCTGCACAATATCTGATTTCAGTTTTATTGAAAGATATACAGCCTCTTCAAGAATTCTTTTGTCCCTTTCAAGCATTTCCTTACTTTTTTCCGAAACAAGTTCAAACAGTTCCCCGCCTGCAAGAAATCCGGCCTTTATTATTTCAGCAAGCCCCGAATGATAGTCCCTTTCTTTCAATTTGGATAATGTACGAAAGTCGATAATTATTTTATCAGCAGGGAAAAAAGTCCCGATAAGATTTTTAAACCTGCAGTAATCAACACCGGTCTTTCCTCCGACTGCCGCGTCAACCATGCCCAGCAGTGTTGTCGGCACAAGTACAAGCCTGCATCCGCGCATGTAAAGTGAAGCGGCAAAAGCAGCCATATCGGTTATTACTCCTCCGCCTATTCCAATAATGAAATCATCTCTTCCAAGACTGTTGTTTAATGCAAATTTCAATATCTGATCGACAGATTTCCAGGTTTTATATTTTTCGCCTGCCTTTATTATCAGCGTAAATTCCGTTGCGCTTTCCGGTATGTATTTTGCGGTATTGCTATCGCAGACAAATATCTTTCTGTACCCTTTTGTAATGCTGAATATATCCTCAATGCCGGTGAAGATTATTTCAGAATTAAAATTATCCATATTAAGGCTTATATTTTTCATAATTCGCTCCCTAAGTGATACATTATAGATAATGATATTCAGCCTTTTTGACAAGAGGGTTGAAATCTTACTGCAACTGCATGCAAGAGGTATTAATATTGACTATAAACTTGTTTACAAAGTATTATCCATTTATGAAATTCAGAACCCTTGTTTTGCTTTTTGTTTTTATTTCATCAGTATGCTTCGGACAGAATACTGCAAGACTTCTCGAAATAAACAAATTCCTGGCTGCGGAAGCCGATGCGGTTGCATCGGGGAAAACTGCTGAATTTGTTGATTTATCAAATTATATCATGACTCCCGGTGATGTTTATACACTCTATATAGCTACAGGAATTGATCTTGATACGAGCCGGATGAATACTCTCAGCTATCCAATGATACTTTCTGATAATTACAATCTTAATGTTCCCATCATAGGCGATGTCAATGTTAAAGGCAGAAAAATAAGTGAAGTTGAAGATATCATCGAACAGAAACTTAATAACCGTAATGTTATATATCAGTTCCTGAGTCTTCATCTTGCAAGCCAGGCGATGTTTGACGTGGTTGTGCACGGCCAGGTCAATATCCCGGGAATCAAACCCGGCACACCCGAAATATCGCTTACAGATGTACTTGCGCTTTCCGGAGAACTTTCACGGAATGCTTCATACAGAAAAATAAACCTTAAGCGCGGCAATACGGTTTATTATTACGACCTTTCAGAGTTTTATTATAACGGCGACATATCACAGAATCCGAAAATGCAGCCCGGAGATACAGTTTTTGTCCCTGAATACGATATTGCCGTAACTGTATACGGTAAAGTGAAATATCCCGGAATATATGAACTTGTAAAAGGTGAATGTTTTGAACAGCTTCTCTCCTATTCGGGTAATTATGCCGATCATTCCATATCTGCAAATATAGAAATAAACCGGACTGAAGAAAACGGGGAAGAAAGATTTATCCAGGTACCCGTAGAAGAAGCAGACAGTTTTGTTCTTGAAAACGGAGATTTTATCTATGTGCCTTCCGTTTTTGATACGCAGGACAGCATCATTATCAAGGGTGCCATTCTTGAGGGCACTTCTGCAGGATCTGCAAACGGTTCGGAAAAAATCAACGTTATTCCTTTCAGAAGCGGGACAACTCTTCTTTCTGCTTTAATGAAAAGCGGCGGACCTTCTCCGTTTGCCTTACTTGAAGGATGTATTATCCAGCGCAAGAATTCAGATGAAGAAATCAGGATAGATCTTAACAGATTATGGGTTGACCGCGACCGTGCTTTTGATGTTGAACTTTTTCCCGGCGACAATATCTATATTCCGCTTAAGGAAAGTATTATGCCTATTTTTATTGCCGGACAGGTAAACAAGCCTGGTGCTGTTCCCTACACTCCCGGACTTACTGTAGGTCAATATCTTCTTTATGCCGGCGGCATAGATACCGAAAGCGCTGATCCGAACGGCACGTATTTTTTTGATACCAGCGGAAACAAGGTTAAAACAACTCTTGATACCATTGTTCTTCCGGGTCAGAATATACTTGTGGACAAGACAGCCATAGATAAAGCTGATGACTTCATGCAGAAATTTTTTATTGTGACCGGCTGGGCTTCTATTATCGTAGGACTTACAAGCAGCATAGTTGAGCTTATCGCCGCGCTTAAATGATATTTTTTAAAAGCTACTACTTAAAGCTACTCTTTTTACATTTCGAAGTTTTTAACTATATTTTTTACAAAAGGATCAACAATCGAGTAAATCCTTTTATTCCCTTCAATTATGGATTCAACAATGCCTTTATCTTTAAGTACTGCAAGATGCTGTGAAATCACAGGCTGCGACTGATTAAGACACTGCCATAATTCAGTTACACAGCTGTTTTCCCTCTCAATAAGGCAGAGTATTTTCAGTCTGACAGGATGGCCGCATACTTTAAGTCTTTCGGCATATGACTGAATAAGATTTTCGGGACAGCAGATTTTTTCATTCATACGGTACAATACAACGTATTCTTGTTTTTTGCAAGTTTTTTATATATATAATAATAGCTATATATTATTGTAAGAAAATATTTAATCTGTTATCTTCAGATATGGTTTATTTTGACTATGCAGCAACGACCCCCCCGGACAGGGAGATAAACGAATTCGCCTTTAAAAAGAGCATTGAAAACTTCGGGAATCCTTCCAGTATTCATGTACCCGGAAAAGAGGCAAAAAAAATCCTTGAACAGAAAAGAAAGGATATCTCCCAAATACTCGGCATAGATGAAAAACGTATTTTTTTTACTTCATGTGCCAGTGAATCAAACAATATAATATATTCTTCATTTCTCAACAGACCTTCACGAGGAAAAATTCTTTATTCAGGAGCCGAACATCCGTCTTCCTATAATCCGGCCAGGCAGCTTGCAAAATTCGGATTTGAAGTATTCAGCATAAAGCTTGATGTGAATGGAATAATCGATCTTGACGATTTTAAAAAAAAACTTGATGAAAAAACAATACTTGTTTCAGTAATTGCCGTAAGCAATGAAACAGGTGCTGTGCAGCCGATTGCAAAAATAAGGGAACTTATTTCTGAAACCGAAAAAAAAACAGGGCGCCGGATACATTTCCATTCCGATTTCGTCCAGGTTGCCGGTAAAATACCGGGTAATTCACTTTATTCAATACCTGATTCGTTTTCACTGAGCGGACACAAAATAGGCACCCTTAAAGGAACAGGACTTTTATACAGCAGAAAAGAAATTCAGCCTCTTTATACAGGCGGCGGACAGGAATCGGGCATAAGACCCGGCACAGAGAACCTTTTCGGGATAATAACGCTTTCCAGGGCCCTTCACGACCGTATAAACGCAAATATTGGACATGTCCGAAAGCTCAGAGAGTATCTTTTTGATAAAATAAGCGTAATTCCGGGAAGAAATACTTTAGTTGATGACCGTATTTATATGTCTGACAGATATGTCCCGCATATCTTCTGTACCGGTTTCCATGGACTTACCGGAGAACTGGTTGTAAGGACATTAAGCAGTATGGGTTATTTCTGTTCCGCCGGAAGCGCTTGTTCTTCAAATAAAAAGGATATATCTGAAACGTTCAAATTCATGAAAAAAGATTCGCGGACTGCTGAAACATTTTTCAGAATTTCCCTTCATGAAACACACAGCGAAAAAGAAATAGACGGACTTGTTAATGCCATTTCCGAAATTACCGGAAAATACAGGATATAGTCAGTCATTATAGCTATAGACACAAACCAAAGCTGTAATTATACTTTTTTAACTTCGGAGGCTGATTTGTCGGAATTGTACATCATCAAGGTCGGTGAACTTTGTCTTAAAGGAAATAACCGGCATATATTCGAAAAAAAACTTAAAAACAATATACGCATGCGGCTTTCAGGCTTTAATCCTGCATTGAGCGGCCGAAAAGGCCGGTTTTTTCTTGAAACAGATGATTCAGGTTCGGAGGCGGCTGAAAAGGTGCTTGAATCAACTTTCGGAGTTACAGGTTTTGCAAAGGCTGTTACATGTGAAAAAGATATTGAAATCATCAGAAATTACGTGCTTTCACTGCTTGAAACAGGCGGCCGGAACTGGAATACCTTCAAGGTTGAATCAAGGCGGTCTGATAAATCGTTCAGGAGCAATTCATATGAAATATCAAGTTATGTAGGCGCATGTATTCTTGAAAAATATCCGGATAAAACGGTAAGGATGTCAGATCCTGATCTTACTGTAAACATTGAAATCAGGGAGAAGGTTTATATTTATACCGGCCAGGGCAAGGGACCCGGCGGCCTTCCCGTAGGCACTGCTGGCAGGGGTTTGCTTATGCTGTCCGGAGGGATTGATTCACCTGTTGCAGGCTTTCTTATGGCCAAGCGCGGCCTAAAAATAGACGCAGTCTATTTTCACACTGCTCCCTACACCACAGATGAAGCAAAAGACAAGGTTATACAGCTTGCTGAAAAACTCGC